>CAZFXX010000305.1:0-4032 GCA_964522985.1 uncultured Desulfobacteraceae bacterium | reverse complement strand
GGCGCCGTCTGCATGGAATTTTCCGTGTTTGTCCTGGGTTAAAAGAAACTTGGGTGCCTCTCCCTGAGCACCGCTTGAGCCTTCTACCGGGGCGTTGTTTTGTTTTGCATACTCAATGAAATATTCCGCTCTGCTGACGACGTCTTCAAAGTCAAAGCCTTTATGTATTTTTTCATGCGCAGGAACAGGGGCGGCCTGGGCGACCCGGATATTCCCCGGGGGATTGCCGCCGCCTTTTAAAAGAAGGGGCCAGTCTGCATTCGGGTTATTCGGAATACCCAGCTCGTTTAAGAAATATTTTCGGTTAGCGCCGGACGGGAGGATATCCAATAAGAAGGAAGGCCAGGCAGTGGTGGTATGAATTTCAAAGTTGACCGGATAAAGACCGGATACGGCATCTATGGCAGTGGCGTTTAAGTGTTTATAGGCATAGGATAAGTCGTATTCGAAAAAACCGCTACCTTTATACCCTTTTTGGCGTTCATCGGTGTCTTTGAGCTGAAAAGTTGCTGCTGAATGCCATGCGCTATCCAAAAATATTTCAATTTCACATTTCATGCCATTATAATGACAATGTTTACTGAAAAATACAAGTAAATATGTTGTTATAATGGCAATATTGTTGCTGATGGATTGCGTTTACCCAGATTTGCTTGATGAGCCTTTTATCGGCATATGGGAAAATCGCAAGGATATGGATGATCGTCTGACCTGGGTTCGTAAAACTCGGCATACCGAGTGGAGGACATTTTAAGTGATACGATTTACAGAAATTTGATTTTATGGACACCCCGGTTAAATGCGCTGCGCTGTCCTTCGAAATTTAACAAGGCTGGCTGATGAACCCCGGTACGATCTTCCGGACCTACAGGGCAGGCACGGATTAAAGCAATTTTCTGTCAGCTATCGCTGAATAAAAAGAACAAAGCGTTTGGACTCACAGTTTTTTTACCCTCGGATACTATCAAAATTCAGATGTTCAGCTTGACAATATATCCCAATCGGGATATTTTTATAAAAAAATAACCTAAGCAAAACATTTAGTGAGTGCTAACGCATATGAAAACTCAAACAACCATAAGGGTGGATCAAAAAAATTACAAACAAGCCAAAGAAATTTTAAAGTACTTGGGCTTGAGCTATTCGCAGGCTATCAATGTATTCAACAATATGATCATTTGTCACAAAGGGCTTCCATTTGAAATCAAAATTCCAAACGATGAAACGTTGGCAGCCATGTCGGAAGCCAAACACCTGGAAGGCGATTACGTATCAATTGATGGTTTCGAGAAATAGCCTTTATGCAATTGTTCCGGACGAAAACTTTTAAAAAAGATTATCAGAAACTGAAAATGACGGATACTCAGTATTCGAAGTACATAAAATTTTTATCCATGTTATTAGATGAGAATGAATTGCCACTCGAAGCAAAGGATCATAATTTGATTGGAAATTATTCAGGGTTCAGAGAATTTCATGTTGGTGGCGATTTATTTGGGAGCAGATGGGCATCCGGCTGAAGATATTTTTTACCTGTTTCCCATCATGTGTCAACTGTTCGGTCAAGTATCAACTCATGTGCGACGAACTTTAAGCACCCAAAGGCGTAAAAAACGAAAACGCTGGGACATTAAAATGTTCCAGCGTTTTTTTACTTCTACATAACCCGTCACCAGAGGTCGAATCAAGCGGTTTATTCAACTGTTATAATGTCGATATTTTCTTCCAGTGTCTTTGGGCCGATTCCTTTTACCTTAGTGATATCCTCCACCGTTGCAAAGGGGCCATTGGCTTCCCTGTAGCGTATTATCTTCTCAGCATATTTAGGCCCTATTCGTTTTAGCTTGACCAGTTGTTCCACCGTGGCGGTATTGATGTTAATCTTATCTCCATCATCAGCCATAGCCATGGGAACTATTGACATACAAAAAACAGAAACAATCAGTAATACAAGAATTTTTCTACCTGTTTTCATGTGTATTCCTCCTAAAATCTGGTGATGAGTTAATAAAAGATGCCTGACATCCGGTGACCGATTAGAAAAAAGAATCGCTGAATAATTTTGAAATAATTCTTAAAAAAATGTTAGGTTCGCACAGGTATGCGTGGACCCCGAAAAGAAGTTCACAATTCAGGCGTTAAGGCATCCAAGCTTACAAGGCGCAAAAGCAAAGGGATATGGGGCCCGAGTCTATGTTCAAACAGTTTGTTCGATCCACGCCGATTGTGCAATTTCCTTATCACGATATTTCTATAATTGCAATGACCAATTTGTTCAGCCAGCAATTCTCATTATGAAACAAAATGGTTCTCAAATCCGTAGACTAACTGTTTCTGGCAACCATGAGAAATGCAATTAATTTGAAGGTAGAATTAGTAGTACGGACCATGAAACCCTCCTGTATTACACATGGTTATGTAAAACATCACGATTGTGCCGTAATTTTAAAGCACTTGTTTGTCTGAGCGCCCTCCGAATTATCTGTAGAATAAAATTTGTATTCGGTCTTCCATTTTTTACCTATCCATGGATGACGTATTCGCCCCGGTTTGTATCAAAATAGGTGTCAAGCGTCACCGGTTCGATGTCAGGTTCCACAATCAGTACACCATTGATTCGGAATCTGAGGTTGCGACCTTTCTCAATATCATCTTCAAGGCGCACGGTGACATTTTTTAATCTGGGTTCGAATTTTGCAATGGTTCGTTCGACATCCTGGCGTAATTTTCGTCTTACAAAAGGATTTTTAGGATTTTCAGCGGTAAAATCGTCAAGACCATACATAAAAACAGAATTATGGACCTGCCGGTATGAGGTGGGAACATGGCTGATCTGTTTTCTGGTGTTGAGCAGGTTCTCCAGGTCCCTGATCACCAGTGCCTTGATCTGCCTGATATTGAGAATGCGGTGTTGAACCGATTCGTGAGAAACGGCCGGCTCATGGTCCACCAGCCTGTCCAGAACAGAAGCCTTGATGTTTATTTTATCCATGGGGTCCGTTTTACAAGATTTTTATGAATGAACCGGCCCGCTGCAGGCTGCGGGGAATTAAACCCTACATATTTTGGGTTATCTTTCCATTGATGGTAGTTTGTGTAATCTGCGAAATCGGCGGATTAGAAAACCTATGCGTACAGATCCGGGACGATTGTCTGAATCTTTGACAAGATGCGTCCTTCTCTGCCGCGACACAGAGCCTTCCCAGTATGGGAAAGCCCTGTGAGGAGTGCTTAGGGTCTGAAAATAAATAACGCCTCGTTTTTGCATCCTGGCTTCAGCGTATTTTTGGTCGATCCTCAATCGCAAAATCCTCAACGTGGAACAACTACGCTTGCGGTTTTACTCAATCGGATCGATCAAACCTGCCCTAAATCTGTGCGCCAATTCCAATGCGTTAATGATTTCCAGATCCTAGTACCAAGACGGCACTATACCTTTGCATTTGTCTCAAGATCCCAGCCGGCTGCGACATTTCCGCCGCCGCCGCCGTCGGCCCTTTTTTGCTGGGTGTACGTCCATTCGATTTTACCGTAGTTGAATGAGACCTCTTCAAGGGGCAGTGATTCTCCGCCCTGGCTGGACCCGCCCGGCTGGACCGAAGTGACGATACAGTCGGTCAGTTTGTATTCCATGTACTGCAACTTCTCTCCACCGGCCCGGCAAAGGGCCAGGACAACCTCGGGGATGTGGGTACCGTCCGCACATGCCACTGAAAGCTTCGGACTTGCCTTATCCAGTGCCTTGACAATGGAAAAATCTTGAAAATCAGCCCGCTCTGATGATGCGCCGCCGCCGCTGCTGGCCGATCCCGATGCGCTCTGGACGACTCCCGTGTTATAAGAAAGGACCTCTATCTGATCCGCATGAGCGTCATCGGTGCTCTCTCCCGGTATTCCGTCAACCAGTAAGAATGCGTCAAAAGCCATAATTATTTCCTCCTGTTGATTGTCTATTCGTTATTTGTTTTTGCCAATTGTTACATGCTATCACCATTTGCCGATATTCTCAATTCGATATATCGTTGTCATCAT
>CAZFXX010000304.1:0-4061 GCA_964522985.1 uncultured Desulfobacteraceae bacterium | reverse complement strand
TTCCGCTGCGATGATCACCGCATGTTTTCTATGGTCCAGCCGTGATTTCAACGCAGCCAGAAAGCCGCCGGGTCCTTCAAGATCAAAATCCACCTCGGGAATCAAAACAAAATTGACATCCTGCCGGGCCAGGGCTGCCGTAGCGGCGATAAACCCGGAATGCCTGCCCATCAGTTTAATCAAACCGATGCCGTTGGGATATCCCACGGCTTCATTATGGGCACCCCGGATGGCCATCGTGGCAACGTCCACTGCCGTATCAAAACCAAAAGACCGTGAAATTAAATAAATATCGTTATCAATGGTTTTGGGGATGCCCACAATGCTGATTTTCAACCCGCGCCGGTCAACAGCCTCCGCAATCTTGTTTGCCGCCATCAGGGTTCCCCCGCCGCCGATCATGAAAAGCGTGCCTGTATTAAGCCTTTCCAGACTGTCGACGATTTCTTCGATGGGCTGAGGACCCCTTGATGACCCCAGTACGGAGCCGCCGCTTTTATGAATATCGGCCACTGCTGTGGGGGTAAGTTCCATGAGATCATGATCGAATTTCGGGATCAGGCCCTGCAGGCCGTATCGAATGCCATAAATATGGCGAACCCCGTAACCAAAGGAGAGTTCCAGGACAATGGCGCGAATGATGTCGTTGAGTCCCGGACAAAGTCCTCCGCAGGTGACCAGAGCGCATCGCAGCTTGCCGGGATCAAAATAGATTTTTTCCCGGGCACCGGCCAGCTCAAAGGCTGGAATTTCCAGGCCCCGGTCAAGCAAATGATGAATGTGCTCCGGATTTACATCAATCAGTACCCGCTGCCTGTCCGTGACAAAGCACTGTAAATGGCCGTATCTCCCAGATGTCAGAATCGGTGATAAAATTTTTGATTCACCGAGTACGGGAATCGTCGTGTCAATGATGTTTTCCGGCATGGTATCTTCTCGCAGAACCATTACAGTGTCCTCATATTTCGGTTTCCCGTAATTCCGTCATCGCTAATTTCATCTTATGGATAAAATCAGGTTTTTATTCCGCACTTTCATCAATGACCGTTGAATTTAAATTCGCCTTTTCCCAATATATCGTGCAGGTGCAGAACACCCTGAACCTTTCCATCGTTGTCGGTTATGGGCAGTACGGTAATTTCATATTTTTCCATTAAATTCAGCGCGTCATACCCCGGTACCTCAATCCCCAGGGCCCGTGGTGCCAAGGTCATGACTTCTTCGATCCTGAGTTGAGTGACAGGTTTTTTACCTGTAATACAACGCCTGAGGTCGCCGTCGGTTATAATGCCGGCCAGGCGGTTATCAGGTGTTACAATTAAAACAACGCCCAGGCCGGTGCGATTGATCTCCTCAATGGCTTTTTGCATGGTTGCGTTTTCTTGAACAACCGGTACGGTATTGCCGGTCAGCATCATATCGTTAACACTCATGGACAACCGCTTCCCAAGTATACCCCCGGGGTGATATCTTTTAAAATCACTTACTTTAAACTGCTTTTTATTGATCAGCACCACGGCCAGCGCATCGCCCATGGCCAGCATGGCGGTGGTGCTGGCAGTGGGGACAATTCCCATGGGACAGGCCTCTTCGGCGACCCCCACATCAATGATCAGGTCACTGTGTCTTGCCAGGGTGGAATCCTTTGCACCGGTAAATGCGATGATGGTACATCCAATACTGCGGATGCTGGGTACCAGGATGTTGAGCTCATCTGTTTCACCACTGTTTGAAAGCGCTATTAAAATATCCTCTTTGCATACCATTCCTAGGTCCCCGTGCATGGCCTCCACCGGGTGCAGGAACAGAGACCGTGTGCCGGTACTGTTCAGGGTTGCTACGATTTTGCGGCCGACGATGCCTGACTTGCCGATACCGGCGATGATTAGCCGGCCCTTTGAATTGTAAATAAATTCAACCAGCTTGACAAAATTATCATCAATCCGGTCAATCAGCCCCATGATGCCCCGGGCCTCTGTTTTTAAAACGTCAATTGCCTGCTGCAGAACCATCTGTTAATACGTTTCCTGTTTTTTGTCTGATTAATTAATCATAAAAGCCTGCCGGGCCCTACTGCTCAGGGCCTGACAATGCCTTATAACTGTAAACGGTTTTTATTTACATTGGATGTTTTTATAAAAAAAAGCAAGGTCCTTTTCCCCTGATATGAAAATTGCCAGTTGAACGTACCGTTGTCCAAAAAGACTCTGGCGCTGCTGCGTGAACAAAGGAAACAGCACCGAAACGAAGCCTGGACGGTGCAACCATGTCCAACGCCACAACCCCGATAAGCAACAGCAGTGTTCAGGCTGCCTTTCGCAAGGCATCAAAGACTGCCGGCATTCATAAAAAAGCAACGGTGCATACGCTGCGCCATTCTTGGGCGACGCATTTTCTGGAAGCCGGTATCAACCTGCGGCTGATCCAAGTCTGGCTGGGCCATAGCAGCCCGGCTACGACCAGTATCTACACACATCTGACTGAGAAAGCAATGACCATGGCCGTAAAGCCCATCAATGCGTTGATGGACGATTTTTAAGATGCTATGGTCGAACTGGCGGACATATTCCGCCGCTACGGATCGGATTACATAGACCGCTTTGGCTCAAAGATGCTGCCCAGTCACCATCGGGCAATAGCGGATATCGTCGAATGCCGTACCGAACAAATGGGTGGGCTGTCACCTTCGCAGGTACCGTCAAGATGCAGGATGTATCCGCCTCGTGATACCATCACTTGTTTTAATCACTGCCCGTTCTGCTGGTGCGCTATGGCCAGGTAGGCAATAAATTTCTTGCCGAGAAAACCGACCCGTCGTGGGGATATCAAAACGTTTTTCTTGCCCAGATCTTCTACTATTTATTGTTCATTGCGGCTGTGTATAAAAAGCGCGGGGCCGACGTAAATCAAAACGTCGTACCCATATATACATCGATGCGGTGCAAGAGCACGCAACTGCTCACTACGATAGACGCTGTCGACGCTATTGTATAAAATCGTCTCTTTGGCACAAAAGGGTCCGATATTCAACGTGACCACACTTTTTTCACGGCTTTTGAGCACTTTCAAATCACAGTCGCTGACCTGGGGATAAAAGTTAATTGTGGGTTTTTGTTTAAACAGGTTCATGGAACTATGGTCTCTGGCGATTTTGTCAATATAGCATTTAAGACATGTCACGGCTTTGTATCCGAAGTTTTTTTTAACAGGTCGTGAAACTGTAAAAACCTTCTAATTATTGCCGGTGCAACCGATTGACCCTGCTCGGATACGTGGTCTGCAAGTTGTTCAATTCCAATGTCCGGATGCTTGATCAGCTGAACTAAAATTACCACAGCCTGTGCATCCGTTGCAAAGGTAATGGTTGTCCATCGCTTCTTTTGCTTTGTACAAATCTCCGGCCGGTCTGATAGATAAACAAAACGTCCCCGGTACTTTTCTCTTTTTACGCCCGGCACGTTCTTAAATTGCGATAAAAAGGAACTGTTTGGTACAATACCGACAAGCTGGGCAATTTGGACCGCACTCAGCCTTTTTTGCGAATCCGTGATTAGCGCAACGATGGTTTGTTTAAAGTTGCCGTGATTTGAGAAAAGGATGGTTTGATATTTCCATAAACCGTTTTTATCAAATACCGGAATCTGCGGTAGTGTATATCAAAGCTTGAATTGTAAATAATATGCTGATATAGTTCATTATTAAAACTTTGGCCCCATGCTTTTTTTAGCTAGAATGTTGCAGTTATTCAATTTGCAGACTATGGTAAGGATGCGCCAGTTTTTTAGGAGAAATATTTCTTTGGATATGAGAAATTAAAAATTGAAGTAAATGGATTCAAGATCCTTAGCCCCGGGGAATCAACATGTTAACCAGACAAACACGCTCTCTTATCCTCGTCTGTATCGTTTTATGCCTGTGGGTGCCGCTTTCATATGCCGTAGATTTGCAGCCGGCTCCTGAAAATCAAAAGCAACCGGCGATATCCCTTCCCGAAGATGTCGGCACAGCCATCGCCCAAAAAGCGGCCAGTGTTAAAACGGAGATCGCAAGCAGAGCCAGCT
>CAZFXX010000303.1:0-4066 GCA_964522985.1 uncultured Desulfobacteraceae bacterium | reverse complement strand
CAACTCTTTGAAACATCTGATTAACATCGCGCCCGGTTGCCGGTAAAAAATCGGACGGGTCCACGGAATCAGCATTGACCGGCCCCACTTTTTTAACAACCAGTTGCAGGGCGCCCCTGTATTCCGAAACATGGCCCTGCAGGTACACAAAATCTCCGGCCTGAATCAGGGATGCAGCCTCATTCACATTATCCCATACAACGCCTTTAATGGCTCCGGTCTTATCTGCAATGGCAATATTTAAAAAATTATTACCATCCTTTTTATGGCCCATGGTTTTTTCCGACAGCACAAAAATATCCTCTATCCGATCCCCACTCCTAATATCCTTGATAAACATTTTTTTCATATAATCATCCTTTCAGAAAAATTGATATTCCTTAATAGCCCCATGCCTGTCGGTCACCTCGTTTCCCGGGCTGAAACCGTCAAGACGCCACTGCTTTGTTTCTCGATTCTTTTCCCCAATCCCAGGTTTTAAGGGTTTCCAGCATATTATAATCGGTCATGTCGCATTTGATTGGTGTAATTGAAATAAAATTATCGCGAATCACAGCAGCATCGATGTTCGGGCTTTCAAAATCTAACTGGGGCTGACCTACCTGCCAGTAATAAACACATTTGCGAGGGTCTTTGCGTTTTTCAAAATACTCGGAAAAAATCTGGGTGCTCTGCCTGCTGATGGACACAGCTGCAGATTCATCCGTTTCCATATCGGGGAAATTGACATTCAGCAGTGTCCCGGCCGGCAAGCCTTTTCGTAAAACATTTATAGCAAGATCTTCAACAAACCGGGCCGCGGGATCATAATTATTCGTTTTTTGCCCGAAAACTGAGATCGCTATGGCCGGTACACCATACAAAGTAGCCTCGCGGGCCGCGGCAACGGTTCCCGAATAATTGATATCCACCCCCACGTTGGCACCGGGATTGATGCCCAAAATCACCATGTCCGGTCTGGCCTCAAGCAATTCCATAATCCCCAGTTTAATGCAATCCGCCGGGGTTCCGGTGACGGCATAACCCGTTAAGCCGTCGACGCTTATTTTTGAAGCCCGGATGGGATCATACAGTGTAATGCCGTGACTCACGGCACTCCGTTCCCGGTCGGGAGCAACCACGGTTACATCATGTCGACGAATAAATATTTTATAAAGCGCCCATAGGCCCTTTGCATAAATGCCATCATCGTTGGTCAGTAGAAGTCTCATTTTTCCCATGCTCCTAATCATTTTTTCGTGTTTTACGCCCAATAATATACATAATGATCAAAACCATTTCGAGATGAGATTGCCACCAGGATATTCTGAAAGCCACTGGTTCAAAGGCCAGCAGTTTTCCTGAAGTCAGGCGGTTTCCCAAAACGGCAAATTTAACAAATATAACTATTACTTGACTTTTTCAACCGAAATGATCTTATATTTTGGAATTTGAATCCCCTGGCATTTTCGAATAACGACCACGCCCTGTCGGGCATAACGAGGCATGAAAGATATGAGTGGTGAGTCTTGAGTTATGAGAAACGCAGAGTCGCTACTTTATTCCTCACGACTCAAAACTCATATCTCACTACTTTACATATAAACAATTGAATTGTATCCGGTTGATTAAATAACTGATTTGGATAGACTTGAAAAGACAGAAAAAAAAATCTTTAAAATCTGACAAAAAGACCGATTACAGGGCCCATTCCTTATCTGCCGGTATTCGATGCCTTATACTAGTGCTGGTTGTCATAAGTCTGATACTGCTGGCAAATTTTTTCATCACGGTTCAGGCCCAGACCCTGAATCAACTGACGGATACAGATCCGGGCCAGCCCTGGGAAATAACGGCCGACCGATTTCAATACGACAGTCAGGCTGGACTATACATTGCAAATGGCAATGTTATTATCAGAAAGGCAGATAAAAAACTCAGTGCCGACTATATTCGTTTTGAACAGAAAACCATGCAGACCCATGCCAGCGGGCATGTTGTGATGACCAGCGGAAAAGACATTCTTTGCGGAGATCAAATCGATATAAATCTGAATACCGAGACCGGTACGCTTTTCAATGGGACCCTGTTCCACGGCGAAACCAACTTTCACATCCAAAGCAACCGGATTCAAAAAATCGGGAAGAATTGCTACAGCGCTGAGAAAGTCAGTATCTCCAGTTGCGACGGGGACCATCCGGACTGGCGAATCACCGGCAGAAACCTGAATATCAACATCGAAGGCTATGGCACTGTAAAGCATGCCGCCCTCTGGGCTAAACGCCTGCCCGTTATCTACACACCCTGGCTTGGCTTTCCGGTCAAACTCAAACGACAGTCCGGACTGCTGGCCCCCCAAATGAGTCTCGGCGATCGTAAAGGGACGGAATATATTCAACCGGTATACTGGGCCATAAACAGAAGCGCCGATGCCACTTTCTATGAGCATTATATGGAAAACAGGGGCAACAAACTGGGCATGGAATATCGTTATGTTCTGAGCAAGGGTTCAAAAGGTGCCCTGATGGTCGATTTCTTTCACGATCGGCAGGTCGACGACGGCACAGGAACCACCAGCAGTGACTGGGGTTATGATGATGACGAGCACCTGCGCCCCAACCAGAACCGCTACTGGTTCAGGATGAAGCACGATCAGGCGTTAGGCTTTGGCGTCAATGCGAAACTTGACTTGGACATCGTAAGTGACCAGGATTATCTGACTGAATTCAAGGACGGTTACACCGGCTTTACCGATTCTGAAAAATACTTTAACAACACCTTTGGACGCGAGTTTGATGATTACAATGATCCGACCCGGCACAACCGGTTTAATTTAAGCAAAATCTGGGACAGTTACAGCCTTAATGCCGAAATGCGCTGGTATGATGATGTCATAAAACGGCGTCTGGATATCGTAGATGATACCCTTCAACAATTACCGTTTATCGGATTTAATATTTCCAGAAAGCAACTCCTTAAAAGTTGGCTCTATTACGACTTTGATTCGAAATATACCTATTTTTTCAGGCAAACCGGTACCCGGGGGCACAGGGTGGATATTTATCCACGGTTTTATCTGCCCTTGACCTGTGAGGGATATTTTACCTTTGAACCTTCCGCAGGCCTGAGGCAAACAACCTGGCTGATTGACCGCTATGAAAACGAAACCACTGTAAAAAACGACTTTGCCGATCGCACTATTTACGACATTAAGTTGGATCTTGCCACGGAAGTATACCGTGTATATGCCGCTTCGGGGTCCAGTCGTCATGCCTGGCGGCACACACTCATCCCCCGGGTGGTTTATGAGTATATTCCGGACCGGGATCAGAATGAATATCCTAATTTTGACGAGATTGACCGCATCGATCCACAAAACAAAATAACTTATTCTATCACCAACACACTTACCTCTAAATATTTAACACCTGCAAATAACCATTCCGGGGAATCAACCGGTTCAAACGCCCATACTTTGTACAGGTACAACCGGTTCTGCCGCATTAAACTAGAACAAAGCTATGATTTTAACGAGGCGAAAGCGCCGACCGGTAAGCCTTTTTCCCCCATCAACGGTGAACTTGAACTGAATGTGCTTGATAGGATGTCACTTCGAACGGATGCCCAGTGGTCCGTATATGAAGACCACTTCGTGTCCAACAATATAGCGCTCAAACTGACCGACAGGCGGAAAGACAGACTCTTCATAGAGCACCGCCATCAAGATGATGAAGCTGCGGAAAATAAAATCCATTCACTATATGTGGACGGCCTGATAAATTTGACCGGCAGTCTAGCTGTTTTTTCCGAATATGAGCGTGACCTGCGGGAAAACAATGACCTGACCGTTGCCGTCGGGTTCCGCTACCGGTCAAGTTGCTGGTCATTTGAATGTAAGTACAGTGAGGAAAACGATGACCGGAGATATGCGTTCATGGTCACCCTGAATGGGCTTGGTGAAATCGGCACCCAATTTTAAATAGTGTCTCATCCGGAAATGATCTTTTTTGCCCGATCTTATCGTTATGCACAAAAATTCCTATTTCTGGACGGACGCTGATATGAAAACAGCCCTTTTTTTTCCATT
>CAZFXX010000302.1:0-4070 GCA_964522985.1 uncultured Desulfobacteraceae bacterium | reverse complement strand
AGATCCGGGTCGGCTCAAGCTCGATGACAAAATAAAAAGGCCGGCATTTTAAATGTTCAGCCTGGGTTTTATTTAACACCGCATAATCAAGGGCTATCCAGTACACCCCGTTAATTGTGGAAATGTCCATATTTTCATTCAGATAGATTCGAATTTTTTTATAATCTTCAAATCTTATTTCATCAATTACGTATTGTTTCATGGTGTCAAAAAATTATCATATTATATAACAATACGCAAGATTTATATACCTCGGTTTCATGTTTGGCCGATATACGCCCTTGACTGAACTTAAGCGCTAGATTAATATCATCTTTGATGGGTAATGCCTGGTGAGAGACGATAAAAATTATGCAGGATTACAAGACCAAAGTAAAAGAAACCGCTGCTTTTCTCATAAAACGCATAGACCGGCCGCCATTCATCGGGATTATGACTGGAACCGGTTTAGGAGAAAGCGTTAAAGCGCTGAATGTGTCAAAAGTATTCAACTACCGTGATCTGCCCCATTTCCCTGTTTCAACCATTGAAGGTCATTACGGCCGGTTGCTTTTCGGCACGCTGGCTCATCACCAGGTCGCCGTCCTGCAGGGAAGATTTCATCCTTACGAAGGATATTCCCCCCTTGAAGTAACCTTTCCCGTACGGGTACTACAGACGATAGGCGTCCGGATTCTTATTGTCACTAATGCTGCCGGAGGCTTGAATCCCGCCTTTTCAGCCGGAAATCTTATGCTGATCACAGATCATATCAACCTTAGCGGTATCAATCCTCTGGTCGGCCCCAATAATGATGACTGGGGCATCCGCTTTCCAGATATGAGCCAAGCCTATGACGCGTATCTTTCCGACCTGGCGCGGCAGGCAGCCAAAGCATCCGGCATTGTTCTGCAGCAGGGTGTTTACGCAGGGCTGCTGGGACCTTCCCTCGAGACGCCGGCTGAAATAAGGTTTCTTAAAGCCATTGGCGCTGATGCAGTGGGCCTGTCCACCATTCAGGAGGTCATTGTCGCAGTTCATGGCGGCATGCACGTTCTGGGTCTGTCGACCCTGACCAACATCAATGATCCAGACAATCCCTTACCTGCAGTCCTGGAAGATATAATAGACATCGCCCGGAAAGCCGCGCCTAAGCTTGAAACACTTATCAGATATGTTGTGGAGAATATCGATGATCAGTCGTAAACCTGAACCGGTTGCCGATCTGCTGATATCCAACGGAACCGTCCTGACCATGGATGATGGCAATACACGGATTAAAAACGGAGCCATTGCCGTAAAAAATGATACGATTATCGCGATAGGGCCTGCTGACCACTTTTCCACATGGCGAATTTCCCGAAAAATTGATGCGGAAGGCGGTATTATCATGCCCGGTCTGATCAATACCCACACCCATGCCGCCATGACCCTTTTTCGGGGACTTGCCGATGATCTTCCCCTTGACGCATGGCTCAATGATTATATTTTTCCTGCCGAGGCCAAACTGGATCATGAAAAAGTGTACGCCGGAGCACTTCTGGCATGTGCGGAGATGATTCTGTCAGGCACCACCTGTTTCTGTGACATGTATCTTTTTGAAAAAGCTGTTGCCGATGCAGCAGTACATGCCGGCATGCGGGCTGTCGTGGGAGAAGTTCTTTACGATTTTCCTTCACCCAGTTACGGACCCATCGAACAGGGATTTGCTTATACAAAAAATCTTATGGATAAATTTCATAATGATCCATTAATTACCGTGGCCGTGGAACCGCACTCCCCCTATCTGTGCTCCCCTGACCTTCTCTGCCGGGCCCATGCCCTCTCCAGCGACCATGGCGTGCCACTGGTTATCCATGTTTCGGAAACCTTGAACGAAGTGAACCTGATCCGGAAAAAATACGGCCGCACCCCTGTAGGCCACATGGCCCGTCTGGGGGTCCTGTCTCCCAGACTGCTTGCCTGCCATTGCACTGTATTGTCCAGTGAAGATATCGCCTTGCTTAAAAAATTCGACGTAAAGGTTTCCCACAACCCTGAAAGCAACATGAAACTGGCATCCGGCATCGCACCAATTCCCGCGCTTCTTCAGGCTGGCTTATGTATAGGCCTTGGCACAGATGGATGTGCCAGTAACAATGATCTGGACCTTTTTTTGGAAATGGATACGGCTGCAAAACTGCATAAGGTCAATACGCTGGATCCCACAGTCACCGATGCTATGGCAATCCTGAAGATGGCCACACACCAGGGTGCCAAGGCGCTTGGACTTGAAAAAATCACAGGCTCCCTGGAGCCCGGTAAAAAAGCCGATATTATCGTCATCAATACTCATAAACCGCATTTAACGCCCATGTACGATCCGGTTTCACACCTTGTCTATGCCGTTCAGGGCAGCGATGTCAGCCATTCTGTTATTAACGGCCGGGTTATTCTGGAAAAAAGGAAGCTGCAATCCCTGGACCTTTCCGCGATCATGGAGACAGCATCGGGTATTGCAAAGGATATAAAAACCTAAGTATCTTAATCCAGACATTCTTATTTTTATGTCAATTACTATTTCAACGTTCACACGTTGGGCCTCGCTCATCCTTGTATAGTTGATTAAAAGCCTGTGAACAGTGAACCAACAACCGATAACAGTACCCACTGGAATTCGTGTTATGATATTTGACACCCTTATTCACAATGCAACCATTGTTACCGTAGATTCCGATTTTACCATTATACCCCATGGCCTTGTGGCTATTGCCGACGGCAGGATCAACCGTGTGGAACCTGTGCCGACTGCCGAACTTCCCGCAGCCCGGGAAATAATCGATGCCATGGGGGCACTCATTTTGCCGGGCCTGGTCAACACCCACACCCACCTGCCCATGACCCTTTTCAGAGGGCTGGCCGATGACCTTCCCCTGCATACCTGGCTCAATGATCATATCTTTCCGGCCGAGGGCAGGTTCATCAATCCTGAAACGGTGAAATACGGTACCTTGCTGGGTTGTATGGAAATGCTGCTTTCAGGAACAACCACCTGCTGTGACGGATATTTTCTGGAAGATCATGTGGCCGGGGCCGTGCTTGAATCCGGTATGCGGGCGGTTTTAGGCCAGGGGATTATCGATTTCCCGGCCCCGGGTGTGCCTGACCCTGCAAAAAATATTACAGCAGCAATTGATTTTATCGACAAATGGAAGGATAGAACCCCACGCATCACACCCTCGTTGTTTTGTCACGCTCCCTATACCTGCAGTCCTGAAACTCTGAAAAAAGCGAGCAGGACAGCCCTGAATAAAGAGGTCCTGTTTCAGATCCATGTCGCGGAAACAAAAGCTGAAAAAAACCAATGCCTGGAAAAACACGGCATCACGCCGATCCAGTATATTGACCGGCTCGGCATACTGACGGCCACGACACTTCTGGCCCATTGCATCTGGGTTGATGCCGCAGATATTGAAACCATTGCCGGATGCAACGCTGCTGTCGCCCACAATCCCGAAAGCAATATGAAACTAGCCTCGGGTATCGCACCGGTAGTATCTTTTATAGAATGCGGAATAAAAACCGGTCTGGGAACGGACGGCTGTGCCAGCAACAATGATCTGGATATGTTTCGAGAGATGGGCTCGGCAGCCAGGCTTCAAAAGGTCCATAACCTTGATCCTGTAGCCATGAATGCCCGGACCGTTCTGGAAATGGCCACCATTGGCGGTGCCAGGGCCATTGGCCTGGCCGACCAGATCGGCTCCATAGAGCCCGGCAAACAGGCCGACCTGATAATCATCGATCTTTCCAGGCCCCACCTGACACCGATGTATCATCCGGTTTCCCACCTGGTTTATGCCGTAAAGGGATCGGATGTACGCGACGTTTTTGTAGCCGGAGAGCCCCTTGTACGCAATCACAGTCTGGTAAAACTCGATGTCGAAAAAACAATGCAGAAGGTTTCTTCTATCGCCGAAACCATATATGAAGACGATTTAAAAAGGAAACACTCATGAAAATCGACACTGAAACCCTGCGACCCATCTGGCTGGCGGATGATTTAAAAACCGTTAAAATTATCGACCAGCGCCGGCTGCCCCATGAGTTCA
>CAZFXX010000301.1:0-4089 GCA_964522985.1 uncultured Desulfobacteraceae bacterium | reverse complement strand
CAAATCACAAACAAATCACAATGACAATATTCCAAAATACAACCGTAAATATTTTTTTTTGATGCGAGCGCTCGGTGATGGTGAAATTGCGTTATTTTTTTATTTGTGTTATTGTATAGCCGAGGTGGGAAAATGGAACTTGAAGAAATTCGTCTGAAAATAGATAAGATTGATCGGGAGCTGCTGGTTTTGCTTCAGGAAAGGATGGGATTGGCGCTGCGGTCCAAAAAATTCAAAAAAACCATCAGCGATCCGGAGCGGGAGAAGAATATGCTCGCACGAGTCGAGCGCCTCAACCTGGACCTGGTGAAGCGGTCGTTTACCAGACAACTGCTCAAAACGATTATCGAGGAAAGCAAACGACTGCAGGAGGAGGCCCGCCCCCTGGTTGCCTTTCAGGGCGAGCACGGTGCCTACGGGGAGGTGGCTTCCCGACGCCTGATACCAAACGGTGCCTATATTCCCTGTATGGAGTTTAACGATGTGTTCAGCGGCGTGGAAAAGGGCTATTTTGATATGGGCGTCGTGCCGGTGGAAAATTCATTGGAAGGTGCCGTAACGCAGGTCAACGACCTGCTGACCACTACGGAACTTAATGTCACCGGTGAAGCCAAGGTAGCCGTGAACCACTGCCTGCTGGCCACCGAGGCCATCGATTATCGTGAAATTCGAACGGTCTATTCCCATCCCCAGGCCCTGGCCCAATGCCGTGGGTTTCTCATGCGCAACAAGCTTGAACCGCATCCCTATTATGACACGGCCGGGGCCGCCAAGATGCTGGCGCGGGAGAATCCAAAAGCCGGGGCCGCGATTGCCAGCGCCCTGTGCGCTGAACTCTACAATCTGGAGATCATAAAAGCCGGTATCGAAGACGGTCCTGCCAATACCACTCGTTTTCTGCTGCTGTCCCGGGAGCCGTATGATCAGGGCGGTGACAAGACCTCCATTGTTTTTGCCACGACCCACGAAGCCGGCCGCTTGTATGCGGTGCTGCGGCTGTTCGCCGAGGAAAACGTCAATCTGACCCGAATCGCCTCGATGCCGCTGCGTACAGACCCGGGCAATTACTGCTTTTTTCTGGATTGCGAGGGCTCTGTCCGGGACGAGAAAGTGGCCGTGGTGCTGCGGCAGATGGCCGATTTGACCATTTCGATGAAAAATCTGGGTTCCTATCCTTCGGACCGGACAGTGTGACTATAGGCGGCTTTCGGCCATTAAAAACCGATGAAAATCTTTTTTCAACACGGCCCGGAGACCTGGCAAGGATTTCGCCGTCTTCAGCAATTTTGATATCTATTCCTTTAAGGGCTTTGCCCGCAGTTCCGAATTTGGTTCTATTCTCCGGTAAAAGGGTGGTGACGCCTGTTCCTTCCGTCTGCCCATACCCTTCATAATATTATCAGATTTTCCGAAAATGCTTTTACGCCTGCATCCAGAAAGGAGAAGACAAATGGAATGGCCTATATTCATGCACGGAATCTTGATGATGTTTTTATGGCCCAGGGGTTTGTTACAGCCCAGGAACGGCTTTTCCAGATGCAGCTGACCCGTCTTGTCATCCAGGGCAGGGTCTGTGAGTTTGCAGGAGAAGTCGCAAAAAATCTTGATATTCGAATGAGAACCATCGGCCTGCACAGGATGGCAAAAAAACAGGCAGGCCTGCTTAATGATAAAACAAGAGGATATTTTCAGAAATACGTGGACGGGATCAATGCATTTATTGAACACTGCCCCTTAATTTCAATGTCGATGATCCCGGTGATACAGGTAAAATACAGATGCCTTCAGCGGAGCGCATCTCTATGTCAATGACCGGCATCTGGGATCTGCTGGCATACACCGGCGACAGAAAACTTCGTGCCGGGAGCAACAACTGGGCTGTATCCCCGGCGTTTTCCGCCTCCGGCAGCACCATTCTTTCAGGCGACCCCCATCTTGATCCCAGGATACTGCCCGGTGTCTTTTATCCTGTCGGGTTGATTACGCCTGAAATAAGAGCGGTGGGTACTAATATTGCCGGTATCCCGGGTATGGCCATCGGCCGTACCGATCATATTGCACTTTCTGCGACCAATAATTATGGTGATTTGCTGGATTTCTATATCGAAACCATTGATCCTGAGAACCCTGACAACTATCTGGAAGGGAAAAAATCCATACCCTTCATTCACATTAAAGAAACCCTTACTATAAAGGATAAAGATGACCCGAAAGGATTCCGGCAGGAGACGGTTACCATCAGGACCACCGGAAGAGGACCGGTTGTTTCTAATATATTTCCGGACTTAGAAACCAAAAATGTCATCACCTTAAGATTCGCCCCTGCCGAATCTATGGAACCTGCCCTGGGTCTAGTTGACATTTTAACGGCAACAAACAGTGAAGAACTTGTACTTGTTTTAAAAAAGATTTCCATGGTTTGCTTTAACTGGGTGTTTGCCGATACAAGCGGTAACATCGGTCATCAGTCTTCGGGCAAAATCCCCATCCGGTACGATGGAGATGGCACCTTCCCCTGCCCGGTAAAGGATTCCAGGGATAACTGGCACGGATGGATTCCTCAAGATGAAATGCCCGGCACCTTAAACCCTGAAAAAAACTGGATCGGCACATGTAACCAGAAAACGGTAAGAAATGATTATCCCTATTATTACTCCTCCTATTTTGCCCCCTCCTACCGGTACAGGAGATTAAAAGAACTAACATGCTGATACAAAAAAAATGGGTGAAATTCTTTCCAAATGGAATTTCAGGGATGATCCGGACAAAGCAGGTCCCGTCATATTTCAAACCATCTATAAACTATTTGCCCTGCTGGTTTTTGAAGATGATCTGGGAAATGAAAAAGCCATGATATTGCTCAATAATTGGTATTTCTGGCAAGAAAGACTTATGCAGATGGTTATAAATGGTCGCTCCTCCTGGTTTGACAATATCAGGACAATCGATAAAACCGAGTCCTTGGAAGACCTGTTTCATCAAGCTGCCTTAAAGGCAAAAGCGTTTCTTGCGCCAAAGCTGGGTCATGAACCTGAAAAATGGCAGTGGGGTAAGGTTCATACCCTTGAACTTGTAAATCCTATCCGGAGAAAAGGTGCCGGCAAAACCCTGCTTGGCTCCGGCCCCATGCCCATGGGAGGCTCAGGTGAGACCCTTTACAGGGGCTGGTATGATTACGACAAACCCTTTGCGGTGACCCACTGTGCCGCACTTCGAATGGTTGCTGATCTTTCCGACAAGGAAAAAATTGTGGCTGTTCTGCCCGGGGGTGTTACCGGAAGGACATTTCACGCTCACCAGAAAGACCAGGTAGATGCCTTTATGTCCGGGGGAAAAATGTACTGGTGGTTCAGTGACAAAGCCATTGATGAACATGAAAAATCAAAATTGATACTGAAGCCTTAAGTCGTTTTTTTTAATCCGCAGATTTCGCAGGCCTGCCTGCCATTGCAATGCCCGCCCGGCATCGCAAGGCTTCAGCCGAGGCGGACGGGCACGAGCTAGCAGGTTACCCCGGTTAAATAAAAGCAAGCGCATATTTAACCCCGGTTGAATCCTCAGAGGGGACCCCCAGTTCAACAGGGCAGGCAGGGCAGGTACGGATTACCATCAATTGAAGGGCAATACGACATCTGAATGGTTTAATTCCCCGCAGCCTGCTGCAAAACCAATCAGCGTTTACGAGGGGTTAGAAAAGCCAAGTACTCAATGACCTGGTTGAAATGATGTAACTTTTTTGTATTGCATCCGTTTGCTGCCTTGCTCAATACCCGGTCAGCCAGCAGGCAAAGACCGGATCGACTATTTGTCAAATATTATTGTGTTTTTTTATTAAATCCAATTTTTCGAATTTGTTGCGTCTTCGGGGACATTCGTACAGAGCGTGCATAAGTCTGGATTTGTGAAATTCGTGGACATACATGGAATTTAATTTCTTTGTTATTTCAAGACTATCAAATATCTGGATGTCACGCCAAGTATTCTTTTTTCTGCATTGCAGAGACGACTACGGCGCTGAAACGTTGGGCAGCCACCATCCTTAATCGGCCAGTTTTTGCATGAAAATTGATCGATTAAGACCGAAATCCT
>CAZFXX010000300.1:0-4096 GCA_964522985.1 uncultured Desulfobacteraceae bacterium | reverse complement strand
TGCAGGTACGCAATTTTCGTCATGGTGCCCAGGTTGAGCTTGAATTCGGAAACGGCACCGCACAGCCAGCCGTCGGTGGTACGGCACCCGAAAGCGGGGGCACTGGCCGCAATGGCGGACTGGGCCGTTGTGGCCGTGGAGATCAGGTTTAAAACCGGCAAACCCGGCCGGCCGGCTCTCTTGAGGGCCTGCATGCCGATGTTGACGCCCCGTATGGCCGCGTAGAATTCCGCCGGGGTGCCCCCGACGGCCGGCAGGCCTCGGACATATTCGATGGCCGGAAACGAGATGGAGTTGATTTCGGCGATGGATGCACAGCCCTCGATCATGTTGGTCATCAACTGCTCGGAGCTGAAGGCGATGCCCGTGCCGTTATGAAACCAGGGATATCTGGCCTCGTCCGGTTTGCGCTGGCCCATAACGCCGGCATCACGGCCGGCACCGGGAAAACATTTATCGGGAGCTTCCCTCAGCGCCTTTCGGATTTCCGCTTCGTTGAACTGCATCACCCTGTTGGTGCCCTGGCAGTAGACCCCCACCCGGGTCAGAAACGCCACCCCGGCTTCAAAAAGGTTGTCGGCGGCGGCATCATCAAACGGCACCGGGTTTTCCTGATCATATTGAATGCCGTACTTTTTGACCACATCTTTCAGGTTGGGGAGAAAGATCTTCATGTCAAAGTCTTTTTCGGTCATAATCGGGCCTTTCACGGCCCTTTCATATATATCGAGCATAGTCAGCATGTTTTAAAATTCCTTTTTGGCAAGAATTTATAGAAAGTGTGATCAAATTGCAGTATGGCTGCAGGTGCCTACCCCTTTTGGGCCAGGAGGTTTTTTGCAACTTCAACCGCATTTACGGCCGTATCACCGTACCCGTCTGCCCCTATTTCATCGGCCCATTCCTGGCTGACCGGTCCGCCGCCGACAAGAACAAAAAATTCGTCCCGTAGCCCCATCTCCTTGAGGGTCTCGATAACCTCTTTCTGATAGGGCATGGAGGTAGTCATTACAGAGGAAAGGCCGATGAAGTCGACATTGCTTTTTTTTGCCGCTTCGATGATGTTCAGGGTGGACTGATCGATTCCGATGTCCACGACATCGAAACCGTTGGTTTCCAGAACAGTTGACAGGATGTTCTTGCCGATGTTGTGCTGATCTCCCTTGACGGTGGCCAGTAAAAACGTACCCAGCTTTGCAACCTTTTGCTTACCTGCCTCGATGACGGGGTTTAGAATTTCCATGGCGGCCTTAAAGGCTTCCGAAGCCATTAGCAGTTCAGGTAAAAAAACCTCCCCGGTTTCGAATCTATCTCCGATTACGCTCATGCCTTTTGAAAGCCCCTGATCCACGGCTTTAAGCGCGTCCAACCCATTGTCGATCGCCTGTTGAGCACTTTTCTTTGCCGCCTCTTCATTGCCCTCGACGATGGCGTTGGACAGGTTGTTCAATATTTCCTGTTTATCCATTTGTTTCTTCTCCTACTGCTGGTCTGGTTAATTGATATGGTTTTAAAATCTACAGGATTATGCCCACAAAAACCGCTTTAGTTGAAAATATCCTAGATTTTTGTTACGGATGAAGTCAAATTACAAATTGTGTCCCAAAATAATAATTAGTTATCGTGTTGATGATTTTATTTTAATATCAGATGGTTGGATGGGTCGATAAAGAGACTTGAGTAAGCTTGAGATAAAAAAAATTAGTCGTGCTTATTAAATGTCACCCAATTGTGTATGGACGTAAAAAATCTGGCCGGGGGTTAATTCAGAGGGGTATAGGATTACGCATTATTTATAGCGGATCTCAGGTCATAATCCGCGGCCCATATGTCCATCATATCCAGAAAGCGGTGAAGCGTTTTTGAAATAAACTTATCCCTGTGGTAGATCAGGTAAAATTTTCGGCTGATTGTCGGATCAGAGAGTGGAATGGCGATCAGTTCTTTTCTTTGAACCTCCTTGGCAACAACCATTTTTGACATGAGGGCGACTCCCGTGCCCAGTTCCACCATCCGTTTTATCGCTTCATTGTTGGATAGCTCCAGGTGCGTTGAAAAGACAATATCGTCCGTTTCGGTAAAATCAATGAGCGCCTTGCGGATTGCTGAACTTTTTTCATGCATGATGATAACGGCCCCGGAAAGATCAATGGGGGCGATGCATTTTTTGTGGGCCAGTTTATGGCCCGGGCCGGTAATGACGACAAAACGGTCATTAATAATTTCTCGAAGAATCAGTTTCCGGTTTTTTATCGGATATGAAATAAACCCCAGATCATTTTGTAATGAAACGGTATTTTCCACTACCTGATCGGTCAGTATAATGTCGACGGAAACCTTCACTTCGGGGCATGTTTTGGAGAATCGGTCTATGAGCGATGGAAGATAATAGGCCCCAAAGCTCTCACTGGTATGAATGGTGATATGGTATTTTTTCCCCTCCTGAAAATTATCGACGCAGTCTTCGGCCAGAATTTCCATATCGAAAATTCTTTCCGCAATTTTGTATAATGCCTTTCCGGCTTTTGTTAAAATCAGTTTTTTGCCTTCGCGGGTAAAAAATTTGATGTCGTAATATTCTTCAAAACGCTTGATACCCGTTGTTACGGCCGGCTGGGAAATAAAAAGCACTTCTGCTGCGGCAGAAGGGCTTTGGTATTTGGCGGTAAGGTAAAACAGTTTTAACTGGTTAAGGTTCATTGGCAGGAATCTGTGCTTATTTGTAAAATTAATTAATGAGTCGTTTTGCTTGATCAAACTTTCCGGCAGGATAGAGTTCCAGTATTGTTTTGTCAAAACAAATTCCCTTGTGACGATGATCCATATGCATAAAGGGAAGACCTTTGGCCCGATCATCTTTGAAAAAAATTAGATGGATGGTTATAATATGATATTTTTTATGGATGGCATTGGTTTTATTTGATAAGCATATTCAAAATAATTATTTTATAAAACAATCGGCTTTTTTCATAGTTTTTATAATCCATGGGGAAAAACGGAGGAGACATGTCGAATCGGCCGGCAGAGAGCAGAAAACGGATTGAAAGAGAACAGGGTGACGTCAATACTACCGCAAACAGAAGAAAATACTGGAAGCGGAATCTATCCGGTGAAGCAAAAAAATGGTTTGAAAAAGACAAAAAATACTTTCTGCACCAGAGTCTTTCAACACCGGTATTAAACGTTATTGAAAGGGCATACGGGATCTATCTGGAAGACATGAACGGGAATCGGTACATTGATATGCATGGCAACGGGGTCCACAATGCCGGTTTTAACAATCCGGCAGTCATCCGGGCCGTCAAGGATCAGCTTGAGGACCAAATGACCTTTTCGCCCCGGCGCTATACCAACAAACCTGCTGTTTTATTGGCTAAAAAGCTGGCAGCCATAACACCCGGTGACCTTTGCCGGTCCCTGCTGTGCCCGGGCGGTTCCGAAGCCATTGAAATGTCCCTGATGCTGGCGCGTCAGGTTACCGGCAATTTCAAGACCATTTCTTTCTGGGATTCTTTTCACGGGGCCGGATTCGGGGCTGTCGGTATCGGCGGCGAGGAGCATTTCAACGGCGGTCTGGGCCCCATGCTGCCGGGTACCTTTCATGTAGAATTTCCCAATTATTATCGCAACCCATGGCATTTTGACAATCCGGAGGATGTGGATGCGGAATGCCTGCGCCAGATGGAACTGGTCATGCAGCGTCACCCCGAGATGGCCGCGGTTATCGGTGAACCTATTTCGGCAACCCCGGTGGTTCCCAGCAAAAGGTACTGGCAAGGTGTCAAGAAGCTGTGTGAACAGTATGGTGCGCTGCTGATTTTTGATGAAATTATCGAGGGGTTCGGCCGCACCGGCAAAATGTTTGCCGCCGAGCATTACCTGACGCCGGATATTCTGGTGCTGGGCAAATCACTGGGAGGTGGACTGCTGCCCCTGGCAGGGATCATCACCAAAAACCGATATAATGTGTTACAGCACCGATCCATAGGACATTACACCCATGAGAAAAACGCCCTGTCGGCAGCGGCCGGCATGGCGGAGATAGACTATATCGAACAAAACGATCTGTGTGATCATTGTGCAAAACTTGGCGAAT
>CAZFXX010000299.1:0-4103 GCA_964522985.1 uncultured Desulfobacteraceae bacterium | reverse complement strand
TCGTAAACCAGATCGCGTTCAAGGTTATCGGCAATGACCTGACGGTGACCCTGGCTGCTGAAGCCGGTCAGCTGGAGCTTAACGTCATGGAGCCGGTGATCGTCCAGAGCCTTTTCGAATCCATTGAAATGCTTAAAAATGGAATGACCGTTTTGAAATATCGATGTGTCGACGGGATTACCGTGAATGAACAGAGATGCAGGGATCTTGTTGAACATAGTATCGGATTGGTCACGGCTCTGAATCCTGTATTGGGCTATGAAGTTTCCACAAAAATTGCAAAGGAGGCATTAAGTTTCAATAGGAGTGTATATGGTTTGATACTGGAAAAAAATTTGCTCTCAAAAGAAGAACTGGATCGGCTTCTATTGCCTCAAAATATGGTCAAACCGAGAAAACTGAAGGCGTAAGGGCTGAGGCTGTTGAATCCTCAAGTACGGCATACTTTCGCGCGCTTTTGTTGACAAACAAGTACACTGCCGCTTATGTTCACATTTAAAATAATGAGTTTTGGTAACTGCAACAACTATTCTGGCACAGGGGGATCCTGACACAAAGAGGTTAAGGTGGTCTTGTCTGGAAAAAACAAGATTTTGCTTGACACGCGAATAATATATAGAATATAGAATATATAACATATAATTTAAAAATTTTATATTAAAGTGAGGGCGAAATGAAATTCTCTTCTCAAATCACGTTTTTCTATTTCAAGGAGTTGGTTGAGCTGGCAAATTTTTTTGAAGAGGTCCTACAACTGCAAATGGTGGTCGGCCCCATCCACGATTGTACGGCGCATACCCTCGATTTATTAAATCCTTTATCAGGGATAAAAAACTACTTTTCCTTGAGGAAGCGATTGCAAAGAATAGCGCGCTTCCAGCTCGAATTCTTGAAATTAAGGATCGGGGAATCATTAAAGAGGGATATATGGCCGACTTGGTTGTTTTCGATGCAAAAACTATTGGCGATACAGGAACATACGATAACCCGGATTCATTTCCTGCTGGAATCGACCAAGTATTTGTCAACGGACGTCCGGTTGTCTCCAAGGGCCGCCTGACCGGTGAAAACCCTGGTCGGGTTAGGAAGTAACCTATGGATAACAGAGCGAATGATTATTCAAACCCCATCTTTCCTTTTAAAGCTCTATATTTTTTGAGCTAACTATAGTCTGTCTTGTGGACACCTTCCAGAGGACGACGTATTGAAGTCAAACCCATAACAACAAATCTAACGGAGGTGAAAATGACACTATTCAAAAAACATGAAGAAAAAGAACCACATCCCTACATCGCCGAGCTCAAATCGCTATACCGGAAAGAAGAAATTTCACGTCGTGATTTTCTTCGCAATTCCACCCTACTGGGATTGTCAGCAGCTGCTGCATACTCTTTTGCAGGAAGTATTTTCCCATCAACGGCAATGGCGTCCAGTATCCGAAGAGGGGGGACCTGGAAATGTGCCATGAACATCAAACGTATTGATCATCCCAGCCGGATGGCCTGGAAAAATGGCGGCAACCTCGTCATGCAAATATGCGATTTTCTAACCGAAACAGGCAATGATAATGTTACCCGCCCGGCGTTGTTGGAAAAGTGGAACACCAGTGAAGATTTGAAAACTTGGGACCTGTATTTGAAAAAGGGGATCAAGTTTAATAACAGCGATGAGCTGACCGCAGATGATGTAGTGTTTACCATGGGCGAATGGTTGAATCCGGATGTCGGTTCCACAATGCTCAGCTCCATGTCGTATCTTGGCGGTCCACAGAATGTGGAAAAAGTAGACAACTACCATGTGCGCCTCCACCTGACCCGACCGAATATCGCGGTTCCAGAACATTTAAATGAAATATCCGCTGCCATCCTGCACAGGAATTTCGAAGGCGACATCCTTAAGCAGCCTGTCGGCACCGGGCCATTCGTACTGGCCGAATACGTGGAAGGGACACGCGCTGTTCTGGAGGCAAGAACGGATCACTGGCGTATTGGCGCAGATGGTAAACCGCTTCCCTATCTCGACAAACTAATTTTTATCAGTATGGACAAAGATGCTGGGTTCGCTGCTTTGCAGGCCGGCCAAATCGACAATCTGTATCGCCCGAGAACCAGCGATGTCGCTGCAGCAAGGCGCATGCCCCAACTAAAACTTAGCACTATTCCTAATGCTTCTTGCTTTTTGACTCGCATGCGGGTCGACCAGCCGCCATGGGATGATAACCGCGTCCGCACCGCCCTGAAGATGTGCCAGGACCGAATTAAAATCTGTCAACTGGCTGCCTATGGTGAGGGCACCATTTCCATCGATGCGCATGTGGCGCCAATATTCCCTGACTATTGTGAAAAAGCCATTCCCCAATACGATCCAATGGGAGCTAAGAAGCTATTGGAAGAGTACGCTGCCGAAAAAGGAATTGAACTGCCCCTACAGGTTACTCTTTCATCTAAAAACGACCGTGCTGAACCTGCAATTGCTCAGGCGTTTCAACAACTGGCCAAACCTGCTGGATTTGATATCAAAATAGATCTTATGCCATCGGGTAAATACTGGGAAGTCTGGACCGAGGTTAATCTGGGGATCTCCGACTGGGGGCACCGCTCCCTAAGCATCGCGTGCCTGCGGCTGGCCTATACCAAAAGCGCACTCGGAAAATGGAATGAAACCCACTGGGTGGATGAAGAATTCGAAGACTTATTGGAAAAAGCGGAGATGACCATAGATATCAAGGAAAGGCAAAAGATAATGTGTAAAATTGAGGATATCATGCAGGAACGTGGGCCAGTTGCCATTCCGTATTTTGGTTATGAACATGATTTGAGTCGTGTCGGATTTGAGAATACCCAGCCCCATCCCTCAGGTCTATATATTTATGCACGCTTAATATGGAAGAATGGCTGACAATTGTGAAATGCTGTGCAGACCAGATGCTCTGCACAGTAGCCAAAATACAGAAGACATCACGGCTGCCTTTTTTAATAACGAATTTCAATATCGTATGAGTAATGAACTCTGCGTTTTCTGCGTATTTGAGAATGCATCAAAGCGGAAGGATAAATAAATGGGGCGTTTCATCGTTCGAAGCATTATTTCAACGATCATTACGTTGCTCTTGGTTTCAATGCTTCTGTTTTTCATGATCGACATTGGCAGCGGCGATATCGCTGTAAAAATCCTGGGTGTGTTTTCGACACCGGAGCAGAGGGCTTCCTACAACAGCCAGCTGGGATTTGATGTTCCGGCCTGGCAGCGGTATCTGGACTGGTTGGCGGGCAATGACTGGCGAATGAAAAAACATGTGGGACATCCGCTGGTATCCAGATCCAATGAAAACTCTGGAGAACAGGAATGGTGGGCGGATGTTAACGGCACACCAACACGGTGGCGCATCAAAAAAGGCCGGATGGAGGCAATCACTCTTCAACCCGATGGCCGCAGGAACATCGCCCCATCCGAACCCCCATGGAAAGCCGGTGATAACAGAGAAAAATTTTTCTGGGGTGTGGACACTCATAACAATACCGTAAAGTGGGTGAAAGATTCCGGAAGCATTGTCTGGAAACTGACGCAGTCCGGCCTGCGGAAAATGGGGGATGGCCCCAGAGAATATGTGCCTCTGCGAAAAGGCCTGATCAGGGGTGATGCCGGGTACTCACTTCAATATAACAGACCTGTGAGTAACACTCTTGGTCCGCGTATAAAAAACACAGTCATTCTTGCCGGTCTTGCCTTTGCGTTTATCATGCCTCTGGCGCTTCTTCTTGGAATTTTCGCTGGAATCAACGAAGGGAAACTGCTGGACCGTGTGGTCTCAATTATAAGTCTCGGGGCAACCGCCACTCCAGATTTTGTCACCGGTATTTTTTTAATCCTGTTTTTTGGGATCTGGACAAAACTGTTGCCGCCTGTAACCGTTTTTTTAAATGACAATTCGATCTTCGAAAATCCATCTATGTTGATTTTGCCTGTGCTTACGCTGACTGTAGTCGAACTGGGATACGTGGTTCGGATGACCCGGGCCAGTTTTGTTGAAGTCATGGACGCCCCTTATATTCGAACCGCATTTGTTAAGGGAATGCCTTTTTTTCATATTGTCCTTCATCATG
>CAZFXX010000298.1:0-4110 GCA_964522985.1 uncultured Desulfobacteraceae bacterium | reverse complement strand
TGTCTTCCTTTTTTTTGAAAAATCTGAATTTTTTCTGAAATCAGTTTGAACTTACTAAATTTTCGAACTTATTTTTGCGCAACCCCTAAGCAATGCAGGCCAGTCTTTTGAAAGTTGTTCATTTCATGCCTATCCGGTTGTTTCCCAATTGCAACTTTGAACGATTTCTGCGGAGTGATATCACGTACCGCCGACATTGTGGCTTTCATAAACAACTACAAATCATTGTTTTGCTTGCATAATGTCTCCGCCCTTAACGCCTTTTAGTGCTACGCGCCTTCGCTATACAGTGGCAGTGATGAGTTTTAGGTGGCAACCGGATAGGCAATGGTTCATTCTATATATTAAATTCATATTTTTTACTTAACACCTCCGATTTTTTTAAGTAATATTTAATGATTATAATTACTTGGGAACTTTCTCAAAAGCACATCTGTTATCCGATCAGCCAAAAATGAAATTGTCTGTCGACAAGGCGTGAATAACCGACCCGTGAATTTTTTTGCGTATGATAAATTGATCGCTGAGTTGTGAAAGCCTGTTTATTTTAACCTGTTATTTTAAAACTCAAGATTTGCCTGATACCGAAAATGTGCGGGTATAATTTTATATAAACGCTGAACTTAATCAAGGAGGATGAGGCATGAGCAATCCCTATGATGACGCTTTTGAAAGTTCACTTAAAACACCTGATAAATTCTGGACAACGGCAGCCGAAGACTGTCACTGGTACAAAAAATGGGACAGGGTTCTTGATGATTCAAACAAGCCGTTCTATCGCTGGTTTACAGGGGGGCAGGTCAACACCTGCTACAATGCGCTTGATTATCATATTGAAGACGGTCGGGGTGATCAAACCGCCTTGATTTACGACAGCCCGGTCACCGATACGATAAAAAAGTACAGTTATAAAGAGCTGCGGGACCAGGTTGCCGGATTTGCCGGTGCCATGGCCGCCATGGGGCTTGAAAAGGGAGATCGTGTTCTGATCTATATGCCCATGATTCCCGAAGCCGCAATAGCCATGCTTGCCTGTGCCCGTCTGGGAGCCGTTCATTCAGTTGTATTCGGCGGGTTTGCCGCGAAAGAACTGGCTACCCGAATCGATGACGCCAGACCCAGGATCATTGTTTCCGCCTCATGCGGTATTGAAGTACAGCGTGTGATTCCGTACAAACCCCTCCTGGACCGGGCCATTGAAATGGGTCATTCAAAACCCGAAAGCTGTATTATCTTCCAGCGCCCCAGGAGACCGCTTCCATGATCCAGGGCCGGGACTTTGACTGGAATGCGATCATGGCGGATGCCAGGCCCCATGACTGTGTACCGGTTGCCGCTACCGATCCGCTTTACATTCTCTATACCTCGGGTACCACGGGGGTACCCAAGGGTGTTGTGCGGGACAATGGCGGGCACATGGTAGCCCTGAAATGGACCATGAAGGCTATTTACAATGTGGATGCCGGAGACGTGTACTGGGCTGCTTCGGATGTCGGCTGGGTTGTCGGACATTCCTATATTGTATATGGCCCGCTTCTGAAAGGGTGAACCACCATCCTTTTTGAAGGTAAGCCGGTGGGCACACCGGATGCCGGAGTTTTCTGGCGCGTGATTTCCGAACATAAGGTCAAGGCTCTTTTTACGGCCCCCACCGCGTTTCGAGCCATTAAACGGGAGGACCCTTCAGCCGAGCTGATGAAAAAATACGACCTGTCCAATTTTAAAACCCTTTTTCTGGCCGGTGAGCGGCTGGATCCGGATACATTACATTGGGCTGAGTCCAACCTTGGTGTGCCGGTCATCGACCACTGGTGGCAGACAGAGACCGGTTGGGCCATCTGCGCAAACTGTCTTGGGCTACATCATTTTCAAGTAAAGCAGGGATCACCGACAAAGGCGGCGCCGGGCTGGGATGTCCAGGTGGTGGACCCGGATAACAAGGTTGTTGCGCCGGGTAAAATCGGCGCTCTGGTGGTCAAGCTGCCCCTGCCTTCGGGAACCCTGCCGACGCTCTGGAACAATGACGAAGGTTATATGAAATCCTACCTGAAAGAATTCCCCGGTTATTATAAAACCGCCGATGCCGGTTTTATTGATGAGGATGGTTATGTCTTTGTCATGACCCGCACCGATGATATCATCAACGTGGCCGGGCATCGCCTTTCCACCGGTGCCATGGAGGAAGTGCTGGCCGACCATCCCGAGGTGGCCGAATGCGCTGTTTTAGGAGTGGAAGATAAGTTGAAAGGCCAGGTGCCAATCGGGTTTATTGTGCTCAATGCCGGGGTATCCCGTGATCATGACGAAATCATCAAGGAAGTGGTGCGGATGGTCCGGGATCGTATCGGTCCGGTGGCTTCCTTTAAAACCGCCACGGTTGTCCAGAGACTTCCCAAAACCCGTTCGGGCAAAATTTTGCGCGGAACGATTCAGAAAATCGCCGACAATAAAAAATACACTGTTCCGGCCACCATTGATGATCCGACAATTTTGAATGAAATGGAAAGCGCTCTAAATGCCATCGGCTATGCCGGGAGCCGTAAGTAGTTCCCTGTCCTTTAAAACAACAGAAAAGCCGTGTATGATCCCGGCCGGGCGTATTTTGGGTTACCTGAAAAATCGCCCGGCTGGCCTTGCCTTATCCCCTGCTGTAAATAATCGTATTCACAAGTAATATGAATTGATGTTGTCCTTTTTATTTCGACGCCCCCGGCGTTCGATAAAAAATAGGTGTTATCGATAATCCTTGTTTTCAGGAAAATTTCATGTTATCAAAGGTCTTGTTTTATAGGGTAATCCATACCCATGCATTCAAATTCGATTCTAAATTAACAGAGAGGAATTTATTAATGGGGCGTAAAGACCTTATTCTTCTGGCTGTGGTTATATTAACCGGCGCTGTTTTACAATTGCTTCTTATTGCCGTTGACGGAAGGGATACGCCCGGCGGAGCGGCGGCGACATTTGCAAAGGCCTGTTATGCACTGGACAAATCAACACTGAATCAACTTTGCACCGCGAAGCAACCTGATGATGCAGACCTGCTGGCCGATTATTTATGTGGTGTCGATAAAGAAGCCGCCGAACTCGGGTTCAGCAGCAACTATATGCGGATGCAATTGACGAATATTCGAACCGAGACGATCAGCCGGGATGATACAACCGCCAGGGTCAAAATCAGCGCCAGGATGAAGCGGTGTATTCATCCGGTTTTTACAATCGTCGCCAGGCTTTTCAGAATCGGGAAAACGTATCAACTCGAGCAAACCGTAAATCTGATAAAAGAGGGTGGCACCTGGAAAGTGTGTGACAGGCCCTTTGATATCTCAGGCAATCGGCCCGGCTGAAGTTGCTGCCGGGTATGAGTGGTCGATTGCAACGGCAGCTCTTTTATGTGGGTCGGTTTCAATTCACGGATTTATAAGATGATACAGATTTTTTGACCCGGATCCATTAAGCAGGACTGCTTCCGACGGACAGGGAATCGGCCCTACCTCTATTTAAGGCACTATCCATGCAGCCTGTTTATATCCGTCTGCGCACTGATGCACGCCAGATTGCCGCCTGTCTTCCGGCGCCTGTTTTTTATTTACATTTCTCATGGGCCGTTGATTTGTCCCTTGAGATTATGGAAAAAACACCGTTTGTGGGTGAGCTGAAAAAATGGGTAGCCGATTACATTGAAGATGATTTCGGCCACGGTCTGAAACATTCAATAAAAGTCGCCGAGGATGCCGGCGCCCTGGTATTGATTGAAAGCCGCTTTCAGGGGCGCTCCAATAAAGATACCCGTCGAAGTGTCATTATTGCCCTTTGTGCCGGATTGCTCCACGATATCAAGCGAAAACATAAAAATCATGCCATGGCGGGTGCTGCCTGTGCTGTAAATATTTTAAAGCGTTACCCCCTTAGCGGACATTCCGCGTGTTTAAGAAAGGGTTTTTCGAATTAATAAGTTAAATAAGTTTTGAGCAAAACAGACCACTCAAAAAAAGAGTAGACATTTTTATTAAGATAGTCAATAATATTTTGGTTTTTTATAAAAAAATAAAAAGGGGCCAAATTATGTCTATGATGAACACAAAATTTAAACAGGTGGATGTTCTGCCA
>CAZFXX010000297.1:0-4111 GCA_964522985.1 uncultured Desulfobacteraceae bacterium | reverse complement strand
TTTATACCCGTATGGTAAGCCACAAACAGTGATATGTCAACGCCTGGATTCGGGCTGACCGGTAAAAACTATTAATAATCTTTTTTGGCCCGGTCCAGGTCCCGCTTCTGGTCACGGGCCCTGATGGTTTCCCGTTTATCCACCTTACGCTTACCCTTGGCCATGCCCAGGCTTATTTTGACCTTGCCGTGTTTAAAATACAGCCGCAGTGGCACCAGGGAATATCCCTTTTCATTGACCTTGCTGTAGATTTTTTTAATCTCGTGGTTGTGCAGCAGCAATTTTCGGATCCGCAGGGGGTCATGGTTGTCGTAATAGGCAAAGGGATATGCGGCAATGTGCATCTGGTACACAAACACCTCGCCCTTATGAATCCTGGCGTATGAATCTTTCAGGTTGGCACGACCCAGTCGCATGGACTTGACTTCGGTTCCCTTCAGGACCATACCGGCTTCATACTCATCTTCAATAAAATAATTAAAGCGCGCCTTGCGGTTTTCCGATATTATTTTTCCATATTTTTTTTTTGCCAAGACAACCTCATCACTCTGAAAATTCTGAAAGTCCGCTATTTGTCATCCATTTCACCGGTATCCATGACCGCGGCGAAATTTAGGGTTCGTATAGAAATAAGTTGGCAATTTTAAGTGTTGTGGCGCCTGGCCGGCAAAGCGCGAAAGCGGTGGAATATCAAATATATCCCGAGTTTTCGTAACACAGTCAGGCAGGATGTATCGCGGCTTAAAATGTTAAGCTATTTTTGCGCGAGCCCTTATCAGGGATATGCCCTTTCGGACAGAATGCCGCCGAAATTATGTTGAATCAACACTTCAATATCCATCGGGCTTGCCTGCGTCAAAGCCTCTTTGATAAAAAATTCCAGATCCGATTTTTTCAAAGACCTGATGACGCTCTTAACCAATGGTATTGACTGCGGATTCATGCTCAGTTCCTTAATCCCAAGGCCCAGAATAATGGGTATATATAAAGGATCGCCCGCCATCTCACCGCACATATTAACATCGATGCCTTTTTCTCCGGCGACATCGGCAACGTGTCCGATCATTCTTAAAATTGCCGGATGAAGCGGCTGAAACAGGTGTGAAACTTCTCTGTTGCCGCGATCAATGGCAAGCGAATACTGAATCAAATCATTGGTTCCGATACTGAAAAAATCAACTTTTTCAGCCATCCTGTCTGCCATAATCACCGCCGAAGGGACCTCTATCATAATACCGACGCTTATGTCCCTGTTAAAAGGGATGCCCTCTTTTTCCAAGGATTCGGCTGCCTTGTCCAAAATCAGGCGGGCTTGATCAATTTCACTGCAGCAGGATATCATAGGAATCAGAACCCTGACGTTCCCAAAAGCAGACGCCCTTAAAATAGCACGCAATTGCGTTTCAAAGACATCCGGCTTTTTAAGACAATAGCGTATGGCCCGCAGCCCAAGGGCGGGATTGAGTTCATACCGGTCAGTGGCATAGGGAACCGACTTGTCCCCGTTGATATCCAGTGTGCGGATCGTCACCGGCCGGGGGTCCATCACCTCAACCACATCCTTGTATTTTTCAAACAGTTCATCTTCGTTTGGAAAACCGGGACTGTTCAGATATTCAAATTCTGTTCGGTATAAACCAATACCTTCACCGCCGTTATCGATGACCGATACGACCTCTTCAGGCAGTTCGATATTGCCCATTATCTGCAGACGCAGTCCATCTGCAGTTGCGGCCGGCTGCCGGCTGCCCCGGACTAATACGGCTTTATGTGATTCAAACTGGTTTCGACGCTCTTCATAATACACGAGCGTCTCTTCATCCGGATGAATGATGACTTTTCCGGTGGTCCCGTCGACGATAATGATATCATCGGTCGCTATCATATCGGTTGCATTATCAAGGCCCAGGACCGCCGGGATCTCAAGACTTCTGGCAATAATGCTGGTATGCGATGTTTTACCACCGCGGTCGGTTATAAATCCCTTGATCCGTTCCAGTTGTATCTGACTGGTCTGGGCCGGGCTGAGGTCGGAAGCGACCAGGATAACCCGCTTGTCAATCTCAGCGATATTCACCGATTCCACGCCCACGAGTTTGGTCATAATGCGATTGGCAACGTGGATGATGTCGCCCTTCCGTTCTTTTAAATAGTCATCGGTGATATCCTGGAACATGGTCTTTATAACCGAGATCGCCGTTTTAAGTGCCCATTCGGCATTGACATGTTGCTTTTCAATAATCTCAATGGCCCGGCCATAGAGCATCTTATCCCCTAGAAGAGCCACATGGGTTTCCAGAATATAAGAACTCTGATGCAATTCTTCAGGGGTGTTCCGGATAATTTCCAGTAATTCATCCCGGGTCTCTTTAACTGCCGCCTTGAAACGGATGAGTTCATCTGCCAGTGCATCACGGCCGATATAATATTTTTCAACAACATCAACCCCTTCCGTATCCACCAGATATGCTTTGCCGATACAGATTCCAGGAGCACCGCTTGTTCCTTCTATCATCATTTGCTTTTTAGCCATATCAGTAAGTTAAACCTATTCTCCAAAGCCCTGTTCAATAAGCGCTGCAACCGCATTCAAAATATTGAGATCTGAGGGGTCATCAATCTTTATTGTTATTTCCGATCCCCTGGCGCAGGCAAGGGTAAGCATATCGATCACACTGGCGGCATCCGCCCTTTCCTTTTCCTTTAAAAGCCACACATTTGATCGAGCGCTTTTTACAATTTCAGCTATCTTGCCGGCGGCTCGGGCATGCAGCCCCAACTCATTTACAATGGTTAGGTTCCTTGTAATCAATTCCACTCAATTTCCCAAATTTTAATACCATCAATCAACCTGACTATTTATCAATCAACTTTCAACGTGTCAATCTGAAATCATTGACCAAACAACAAACTGCTGATATGGTTCTTTTTATGGGGTTACACAAAAATAAGGTCGCTGTACTTCCCCATAACCCTATGCATGATCAGATCATGCGCCATACAAAAGACAGGAGGATGGGATATGTCAGAAAAAATTTTAATTTTCGGCAAAAACACCTGACCTTTTACCAAAGCAGCTCGTGAAGCCTATGCACAAGAGGGTAAAAGTGTGGCCTACATGGATGTCCTGGCCGATACCGCCGAATTGGACAATATGTTTAAATATTCAGGAGGATCCCGAAAGGTGCCGGTTATTGTAGATCATGGCGATGTTACAATCGGATTTAAGGGGAAAAGCTGAAAAGTATAACCGATCGGCTGGAAGCCGGTCAAAAAATCATTTTAATTTATTTTCCAGGCACAAAGGTGTTCTGACGGTCTATAAACTGACGGGACAAGGCGATTCCATCAATATTCACTTTTTACGTTTCTTAGTATTCGATTTATGATTAATTATCCGACTCTTGAACCCTGAACATTGTAGGTTGAACCCTATACACAGGAACGATATGGAAAAACAATACTTGATTGACGACTTCAAACTGAGCGAATCATGGCGTCTGTTTAAAATCATGGGAGAATTTGTCGACGGAGTGGATGCGCTGCATAACCTGGGTCCGGCTGTGAGTATTTTTGGATCCGCCCGGATTGCCGCAGACACACCCCGTTATAAAAAAGCAGAAAACATTGCAGCGCTGTTTGCGAAAAATGGTTTTGCCGTAATCACCGGCGGCGGGGGCGGTGTGATGGAAGCCGCCAACAAAGGCGCAGCCGAAGCAGAAGGGATATCCGTCGGTCTTAATATCCACCTTCCTTTTGAACAAAAACCCAATCCCTTTGCCAATATAACGCTGGAATTCAAATATTTTTTTATCCGCAAAGTAATGTTTATCAAATATGCTGCCGCCTATGTGGTGATGCCCGGTGGTTTCGGCACAATGGATGAACTGTTTGAAGTTTTGACCCTGATACAAACCCACCGCATCAAACAGTTCCCGGTGATTCTGGTGGGCTCTGATTACTGGACTGGACTACTGGACTGGATTAAATCCCAACTACTGGCCGAACAGAACATATCACCTAAAAATCTTGATCTCTTTCAAATCATGGATGATCCGGAAGAGATTGTCCGCAGTGTCCAGAAGGTGGTCGTTGTGTAAGTATGGAAGGT
>CAZFXX010000296.1:0-4114 GCA_964522985.1 uncultured Desulfobacteraceae bacterium | reverse complement strand
TTTCTCCCTGCGGTCGAAAAGACAGGGCTTTATACAGGGTTGTATGGGGAGGGGGGCAACGGGGGCGGTGGGCCCCGGGTGCCCCCCCCCCCCACCGCCAAGGACCCCCTTGATAACCCCCATCATTGATATCCCTTTTGCCTGTAACAGCTGTCTTAAATATCGTGTGTTTCTGTATATTTTTGCAAGATCAATTTCGATTCTTGGGGTGGCCAACAGATTATGGTATGAACGTGTCATCAGTTTTATTAATGCCTGTCCGCATAAATGGAGTTAAAAAAATTACTGGGCAAGCTGCAACCCCGGGATATACACCTTTTTTTCAATCGTGCTCATAATTTTAGCAACAATAAACACCATGATCGTATACAGAATGGCTGCCACCACGTATGATTCAAAGTATCTAAAATTCATGGCACCGGTCAAATCTGCCTGGGCAAGAAGTTCCGGTACACCCACGGCAAAGGCCACTGATGTGTATTTGAACATATAGATAATCTCATTGGAAGAAGAAGGGATGACAAGCCGCAGGGCCTGGGGCAAAATCACATAACGAACGGCTTTCCACTTGCTGAGCCCCATGGATCTTGCCGCAACCATCTGTCCTGGTTTAATCGACTGTATGGCCCCCCGGAAATATTCGGCCTGGTAAACAGAGGTGTTGATCCCCAGGGCAATGCCGGCGGCAAGGATGGGTTTAAGTAATATGCCCATATCGCCCAGGCCGTAATAGATAAAAAATAATTGAAGCAGACATGGCGTTCCCCGTAAAAATTCAACATAGGCCGTGACAATCCAGTAAATAAATTTGCTGGAATAGACGCGTCCCACACCCAGTATCATCCCGAAGAAAATACCAATGCTGATGCAGACAACCGACAGCTGTACGGTGATCCAGGCGCCTGAAAGCATATCGGGTAAAATCCTGATAGCATAATTTAAAAAACTGACCATTTGTTAAAACCCCCGGTTCTCTGGGAATCGGCTATTCCATGCCGACGAAATTGCTCAAAAAGAGTTTGGTTCTTTCATTTTTCGGGGCGGTAAACATGCTGTTTGGCTCCCCCTGTTCCAAGATAAGGCCTTTATCAATGAAAATGGCTTTATCTGCCACGGATCGGGCAAAGCCCATTTCATGGGTGACCACGATGGCGGTCATGCCGTCATTTGCAAGGGCCGCCATGACACTCAAAACCTCCCCTGTTAGCTCAGGATCAAGGGCTGAGGTGGGTTCGTCAAAAAGAATCAGCTTGGGTCTTAACGCCAGGGCCCTGGCAATGGAAATCCGCTGCTGCTGTCCACCGGAAAGCTGTGCCGGATAGAAATTTAATTTATCGCCCAGGCCCACCCTTTCGATTTCTGCCAGTGCAATGGTCCGCGACTCTTTTCTGGACATGCCCCGAACCCGTAACGGCCCGAACATGACATTTTCCAAAATGTTCAAGTGGGTAAACAGGTTAAAATCCTGGAAAACAAATCCCATGTCTGCGCGGATGCTGTTGATATCTATTTCAGGAACATTTATGTTAACGCCTTCAAGCAGGATCTGACCGGAGTCCGGGGGTGACAAATGATTCAGACATCTAAGGAGCGTGCTTTTCCCGGAACCGGATGATCCGATTACCGCGAGGGTTTCTCCTTTCTTTAATTCAAAAGAAACATCTTTTAAGACTTCATTGTCATCAAATTTTTTTGTAAGATGTTTAACTTCAAGTATGGTGGGCATAACCGTATCAGCTCCTTTTTTCAAAACCTGGAACCCAGAGCCTTTTTTCCAGTTTATAGAAGAAAGAGGTTCCTATCCTGGTCAATATAAAATAAAGAATCCCTACAAACAGATAAACAGATGCCGCATTACCATAGGTATACGCAATGATATACTTTGCGTGCCGCATGATTTCCACCACTCCCACCACATAGGCAAGGGATGTGTCCTTAAGTTCCGAGGAAAATTCATTGGTCCAGGGTCCGATGGACAGACGGATCATCTGGGGGATGACAATATAAAAAATCGTTTTGGGTTTGCTCAACCCCATGGCTTTTGCCGCCTCAATCTGACCGGACTGTATCGACAGAATCGCCCCGCGAAAAATCTGGGACTGGAATGCTGAAGAGCAAAGCCCTAAAGCAATGATGGCCGCTAAAATACGATTCAGATCAAACGGGAGATAAAACACGAGAAACAGAAGAACCAGCTGGGGAATGGCCCATAAAAATTTCCGCAGGGTTGTTGCAAAAAATTTTACAATGGTGTTGCCGAAAATTTCAGCCATTGCAATGGCAAGCCCTATCACAAGGCCCACGAGCAAAAGCCCTGCAAGCACCTCTAAAGCGACCAGAGTGCCCTTAGCAAATTGGGGGAGTTCTGAAATAAGTATCTTGATGATTCCCATAAACGATCACCAGATCGGTTGAAAATAATTAATTGAATTAAACCACCAGCTCCGCTGGTGTGATCCTGATAGGCTTTGCCGGTCAAACGATAGATACCTCCTTCTTGAGGGTCCCTGGTTTTGGGTAGTCTTAAGAAGGAGGTATCCGTGAAAGATTATTAAAGCCAATCACATGTGAAATGGGAGTCCAAGTATCATATTGTTTGGTGTCCAAAGTATCTTCGTAAAAAGTTGTATGGCAAGTTACGTCGCCGTTTTGGTGAAATAACTCATAAATTATGCCGTCAAAAAGGAATTCAACTCATTGAAGGTCATGCTTGTACAGACCATGTTCATTTGTGTCTAAGTATTCCACCCAAGTATAGTATTTCGACTATAGTTGGTTTTTTGAAAGAAAAAAGCGCACTCAGATTGCATAAAGAATTCAGTAAAGCCAAACGTGCGGGCAAGCATTTTTGGATTCGTGGTTACTTTGTTTGTACGGTGGGTTTAAAGGAAAGAGCCGTACGTGAATACATCAAGCACCAGGAATCATCCGATAAGCGTCAATTATCTTTACCAGAGTTCGACTAAACAATGGCCCCTTCCAGGGGCCCTCACAAAGCTACAGGCTCTGCCGGTAGATGGTTACTATTTAGATTCGCTGCAAAACTTTTTATAATCAATCTGATAAGGGATAGGTTCCGCTGTTGCCCAGGGCAGGTATTTTAGAACCAACTCTTTAATTTTGCCGGATTCGTATGCCTTTTTGATACCATCGTTTATTTTTTCAATCAACTTGTGGGGGTCACCCGGGGTTACTCCATAGGCACTGTAATCAAAATGCAAACCCTTGGCCACACATTTTACATCTCTTTTGGCATCAATAAATCCCCTGGCAGTCGGGGAATCAACATGAAGGGCATCGATTCTGCCAATTTCAAGTTCCTTGATCCCCAGTTCAACCGATTCATATGGTTTGATTTTGATGTCAACACCCTTATCTTTAAGTTCTTCCTTGAGCCATCGGTACCCGGTGGTTCCGGCCTGGGCTCCCACACTGGCGCCCTGGCTCATTGCCGTAACACCATTGAGTTTTGATGTGGACTTCACCAGTGTCCAATAATCTGTTTTCCAATGCGGTAGTGCATAGTCAATAACCGCATCCCGTTTGCAGGTATAGGACAGGCCGCCGGCCAGGATGTCAATCTTTCCTTTAGAAAGTGCGGCAATAATGGCAGACCATGGAATATCAGCTGCCTCGACTTTAAAGCCTTCAACCTTTCCAATATATTGAAAAAGTTCCCAGTCAAAACCCTTGATTTCACCTTTTTCCGCCCATGTCCAGGGGGGGAATGCGGCATCAATACCTAATTTGTGAACCGGAAGATCACCGGCATAGGTGATGCCGGTCAGAAAAAATATTGCAAAAATGATAATGATGCCTGGGATCTGTTTCTTGAATTTGAACATACTCTCTCCTTTTCTTGGGTTAAAAAATTAAAACCTATTATCCGATTGTATACTCTTCATATTTAAAATAAAGATAATTTAATGTCAATCAGCAATTCTAATGGGTGCGGCTCTTATCTTATGAAACAAGCAAGTAACCCCGACAAAAAATGAGAAATATCATGACTATCAGAAACTATTGTCAGACATGTCGCAAAAGAGCTACACCCATATAATTAATAAATGTTTCTTGCCAGAATATGGCGGTAATTATCAAAAAATAGCCGCTA
>CAZFXX010000295.1:1700-4124 GCA_964522985.1 uncultured Desulfobacteraceae bacterium | reverse complement strand
ACCCTTAAAAAAGAGGCGAATTTGGGAATTCCGTTTTTGGTAAGTCCATGATATTTAAACGTCACCGTTGAGCCGGGTTGCGGCGGCGTATGTCTGATTTTATCGCTAAAACCCGTACCCAGTTTAAAGGTGGTGCCATTTTCAAGCTTTACAGTCATTGACCCCATGAGATTCTTGTATTTTCCCTTGCCCTTGTTGATGCCGATAACAACCCCTTCCATATCTTGAAAATTTTTCACTTTAAGGATATGGGGACTGCGACCGGTGTGATAGGAAATGTCCGGGTTTTTAAGGATCACGCCCTCACCCTCCATTGATTCAATTTCTTTTAAAAATTCTTCCATGTCTGATTTTTCTTTAATCCGAATCTGAGGGATAATCCGAGCGTGGGTATTTTTGTGTGCTTCAAACCAGGTGCGTGCCCGGTTAAGCCGGAAGAGAAAATCTCCTTTTTCATTGGGGACTTCAAAAATGTTATAGGTGATGTGTTCCCACCCTTCCCCCGGGGTCTGATCCAGTACCACGGACTGGATAAATTCAAAATCGCTTCTTTTACTCCAGAGTTCGCCGTCAAGGGAAAATGGCGGAAAATTTTCTATGAACCAAGGCGGTGGATGCAAGGGGATACCTTTTCGGGTATACATCCGAATTCCATCCCAATATCCCCTGATACCGTCCAATTTTTCACTCATGACCCATCCTGTTATGTTTTCCTGATCGGTATAGACTATGGGTTTCTGCAGAGCAGGCTCTCCTGCAAAAAGGGATGAATAAAAAAACAGGGAAAAAATCAGACCCGCTCTGGATAGTCTATTGAATGAACATTGACAAAGCATGGACACCGCCGCAGCATACTGATCATATGTATCCCCCATGGTTTTTTTGAGTTTCCTGTCCTCCAGGGCGGCCACCACCACAAAGTAAAGGGTCAAAACGGTGGGTTATTTACCCTGTGAAATGCGAAGTCTATTTAACCGGGGTATACCAGACATGCCCGGGTATATAATATCTTTTTGCACGAGCCATATTTCTTTAATCGACCAGTTTTTTCGTAAAATCAACCGATTAAGGCAGCTTCAGCGATTTTTTTTAATTTTCTAATATTAATTTCATATAGTAAGCGAGGCCCGACCCCGATCCCGACCCCAGTCATTCGTATCGAAACATTAAGACTTAATTCAAGGTGACACCAGTCACTGCCCTGACAACCTTGTCGCTTTTTGTTTTGGATTTAGTTATTGACATAGTAATATGAAGCATACTATTATGTCAATAACCTACATTCCTTTTATGTTAATTTAAATAAACCCGCAAACATAATTTAAAGGAGAATAAGATTGATTTATCTAAAACAGGTGAATGTCCATATAGAGAAATTTCCCGTACTTGATTACTATCCGTTTAATCTGAAATTATTTCAAAATACAAATAAGGTCCTATTTGACACACCCATTACACTTTTCTGCGGTGAAAATGGCACCGGCAAATCCACTTTGCTTAAAGCCATTACCATTAGATGCGGAATCCATATCTGGCAGAATGATACTGGTTTAAGATACGAACCCAATCCTTACGAAGAAGATTTTTATAAAGCCATTTCGGTTCGGTGGGAAGACGGGCCTGTACCGGGTTCGTTTTTTGGAGCTCAAATTTTCTCACATTTTGCAAAGAATCTTGAAAAATGGGCTCTCAATGATGCCAGAATGTTAAATTATTTTGGCGGTAAATCTCTGGTGACTCAATCCCATGGGCAATCACTTATGTCGTATTTTCAATCGCGCTATAGCATTAAGGGATTATACTTTCTGGATGAACCGGAAACGGCACTGTCGCCTTCCTCTTTGATTGAACTTTTAAATCTTTTAATTGAAATAAGTCGGCAGGGTCATGCCCAGTTCATTATTGCGACCCACTCTCCGTTATTGCTGGCGTGTCCGGGTTCCCATATTTACAGTTTTGATAACCTGAAAATTGATTCCATAGCGTATGAAGACACCGACTATTATAAAATCTACAAAACGTTTATGAACGGCCCAAAAAAATTTATCAGGTCGCCCGCAGTATAATATTATAAATACAATCATTGGGCCTGATGTGTAATTATGGTTAAAAAGGAGTCAGTATGTCAGCAGTTAACTTGGTCATTCTTGGTATTTTGAAAAAACAAAGCATGAATGCATATGAAATGAATAAGCATATTGAGCATATAAGGTTAAAAAACTGGATGAAAATCGGAGCCCCAACCATCTATCAAAACTTGAAAAAATTGGCTGAAAATGGATACCTTTCGACCAGAATCGTTAAAAGCGGCAATATGCCTGAAAAAACGATATACACCATAACAGATTCCGGCAATGATTATTTCCAGGAACTGATGGTCAAATTTTCTAAAACGCCTAGTCCGATTTTTTTTGATTTTAATGC
>CAZFXX010000295.1:302-1600 GCA_964522985.1 uncultured Desulfobacteraceae bacterium | reverse complement strand
TGTTACAAAAAATTTGGAGTACGCGGAGGCATATTTTAATTTTTGTGCGATGACGTCAGATGACAGGTTGCTGGATATCTCATGTGGCAGTGGAGATTTTTGTATTTTTTGCGCACAAAACATCACCCATGCAACCGGCGTTGATTTGTCAGAAAAAATGATTGTTTTAGCAACACAACAATCTATGGGATCTGGAGCTGAAAACACCACTTTTTGATGTGGTGATGCCGCGAACCTGCCATACAAAGCCGAAACATTTTTTATTGTGATATCCAAATCCGCCTTTCATCATTACTCAGATTACAGTACCATATTCAGGGAAATGATGCGCTGCTGCAGCCGGCATGGAAGGATTTCAGTTCAGGATATTGTGGCTTATGATGATGCGGGAGTAAATGATTTTTTTGAGTCTTTTGAACGCCTGGTAGATCCAAGCCACAAGGTCACATGCTCCAAATCCTTTATCCTTGACCTGTATCAACAAAACAATATTAATATTTTGTCTACAATGGACGTTACCATTGATTTAAATTTGATCGACTATCTTAAACATGCAGTGCGCAGTGAAAAAGAGACTGTTATCCTCAGACATTTTATAAAAGCCGGGTTAAAAGATGATGCCATAAAAAATTACTTTTATTTTAAAGGAAAAGATCTTTTCTTCAAGAGAAATGTTTTTCTTATTCTGGGACAAAAAGAAACAATCAATTGATTTTTTTCCTTCGAATGAAATAGTATGAGCAACTGTCAAAACTTCAGGCGGCCACGGGTAATGAAATCATAATTGCAGTTTCAACTGTTCTCTGTGCAAAGAAGGCACACTTGCACGTTCCATCAACGCTGACCGCCCCTCCATTCAGGCGGGTGTTGCCGATATATGTAATCTCAGCTGTGTTGAGATTTGTTACGGTTGAAGAAGAACCCGTGACCACGGAATGTTCAACGTACTGATCACGGGGCGCGGCTTTTTGCGATCCCGTGAATTAGATTGTTATCGAAAAATCTTTTCAGGTATTATATTCGGATTTTCTTTCCATAGCGCGAGAGAAAAATCTAAGATTCGATTACGAACAGTATTTAGGAGTTCAATAAGGTTACTTGTGCTGAATTGTGCCCAAGCTTGAACGCAATTTTGGTTATTATAGACGTTGGTTCCTAATGCTAGCGCCAAGTCTCCTGTACTTACTCGCACACTGCCAGCGCCTAATTAGCATCTTCAACACCTGAAATACTAACTCTTGATTCGTATCCTTGGTAAGATGATCTGCATTTTTTTGGAAGGCACGCATGTGGAATGG
>CAZFXX010000295.1:0-292 GCA_964522985.1 uncultured Desulfobacteraceae bacterium | reverse complement strand
GCGTTCTCGATACCGGAACCAAATGCACCGTAGAAATGTCCTTTAACTTCCAGCGGCCATATTCTATAGACCTGTGTTAAAATTTCTCACATGCCTTGATCTTGAAAGAAACGCTCCGTTTCTGAGCGGACAATAAATAGCTGCAGGCCGTGTTGGATAAGCCTCGAGTTTTTATATTTTTCTTTACAAAAAACGAGTTTCTTTCTATTACAGGCAGGATTATGGCGATTTTTACAGTCACCCCTATAGCAAAGGAATCTCGCGTTATGCACTATCATGACAGGTCCAATTG
>CAZFXX010000294.1:0-4131 GCA_964522985.1 uncultured Desulfobacteraceae bacterium | reverse complement strand
CAGTCTGCGCACATTTAGGGCAGCTAAAGGTGCTTCCTCTGGGAAAATCAAGACGAATGTCCAAGCGTTTCTCATCAAGGTTAAATTCGGATGCGGACACCTGCCAAGGAGGTGTCAAACCAAGGGCCTTTTGGAATAGATCAATATCTCTCATAATAGGTATTAAATTATCACTTTCTTGACTAGCTAATCAAGGGTTTACCCACACAAAATAGCGAGGAGCCATATATATTATATCAAAGGGCACCTGAAACCGGAGACCCATATTGCAAACAACCACTTTATCGGCAACTGGCAGGAGGATGAGTCCTCTTTTTTATTTTTTTCTATCCCTACAGATGAAGAGATAGATAAACCCCTGCGGTTGCAGCCCGGTTAAATCTTATTGACAATTATCATATGTCATATGAAGATTGGCAGGGAGGACGGGTGGAGCCATTCAGTGCCGGGCGGTTTTTAGTCACCCCGCCATGGCACCGGGACTATGATGCCGAATCCGGCGGCCTATCAGGCGACAATGCAGACTTGAAAATAGTTATAGACCCCGCGGGGTTGTCTTTGGAACCGTTACCCATCCGACGACTAAAGATTGCCTTGAAGCGCTTAATTTGGTATGTGGCAGAGAGCCACTTAACCCGGTGCTGGACCTTGGGACCGGTACCGGCGCGCTATAGGGCAGTTGTTTAATTTCAAATCCCTAACTCGAACAAGCCGGAACCAAACAGGTCACTATACTGAATCGACATTGGTGCCATAGATAAAGGGTTATGTTTACCTATGGAATATCGAATGCTAAACAGGGAATATTGAATTTCGAAGTAAGGAATCGCTTCGCTCAATCCTTTTAATATAAAAATTGACAGCTTCCGCACAACTGGTCTGAAAGGCTTATCATGTATATAAAATGCTGGGGGTCAAGAGGGTCTATTCCTGTTTCGGGAAAAGAGTACATCAAATACGGCGGTGATACCACCTGTATTGAAATCAGGACCAATAGCGATGATATCATTATTATTGACGCCGGAACCGGTATCAGAAGACTGGGAAACCATCTCAGCAAAGAGGGGCGTTCGAAGTTTAATTTTCTTTTTACCCATGCCCATTGGGACCATTTAATGGGATTTCCTTTTTTTAAACCCCTGTACGATAGGCATACCAGGATACAGATGCATCGCTGCCCTTTTGCAAGCAAGTTTGTGGAAACCATGCTTTCAAAAGTTATGGCACCCCCCAATTTTCCTGTTAGATATTCCGATTTAAAAGCAAAAATTATTTATGAAAAAGCGTGTCCCGTAAAATTTACCATTGGCTCGGTATCTGTAGAAACAATCCCCCTTTCTCATCCCAATAGCGGAAGCGGATATAAATTCATTGAAGACGGCCGCAGCTTTGTGTTTCTGACGGACAATGAACTCGGGTTTATCCATGCCGGGGGATTGGGATACAGGGATTATTTGAAATTTTCAACAGGAGCCGACTTGCTGATTCATGATGCCGAATATACACCCGGGGAATACAGACATTTTATCGAATGGGGGCATTCCTCCTATGCTGATGCGCTGCGGTTGGCCCACGAGGCCGGCGCCGGCCGACTTGGCCTGTTTCATTTGAATCAGGAACGGACGGACCCGGAGATGGATAAAATCGTGGGGGAGTGCAAACAAATTATTGTTGAAAAAAAATACGGATTTGATTGTTTCGGTGTAGCCGCAGATATGGATTTTACACTTTGATGGCATCCTGAACAGCCTTATTTCGGCATATGGTTGTTTTGTCGGGCCGGTATTCTTTGAACCCCCTCCCTTAAATTATAATAATTTTTTTAAGCCTGTTGTGATTTGACGTAAGGCCATGCTTTTATTCGGGCATTGGGATTTTTATATGGCCAATAGCTATGGAGACCTGTCTTACGGGATTTTGCCAGTCGCAGGATGGACTGTGCCCACCGAACCGGCATTAGGCCTTGGAGGATTTGGGCTTTGATTGGCTAACAGCAATGGAGACCCGGCCTTACGGAATTTTAATTGAAAGCGTGTAAAATTTACGCATAAGTACCCGTAAAACCGGGAACAGGTTTTCGGAGAAAACGTGGAATACCTGATAAAACGGGCGGCCCGGGATCTGGTTAAGACGAATAATACCGTTGAGCTGACCGGTGCCGGCATTTCGATTGAAAGCGGGATTCCGCCTTTTCGAGGTATTACCCAGAATGTAGACGGGCTGCACCAGATGGCCGGCAACAGGGATGTAATTGAATTTCACGGCAGCTTTGCCCGGCAGCGTCAGCAATTACATGATTCAAGGTCCGGCCGGGCCTATTTTAAGCCGTATTGTAGATGAAATTGAAAAAAATAAAGAAAAAATAATGATACCCAATATTTCCGGCTGGATAACGACCGTTGCGTTGACTAAACCCAGCTTGCAGGACAACACTTCGGATGGGGACCGGCTTGCCGGGGCCTTAAAAAAACAGCTTTTCACTGATGTGGTGGCGATTGATTTTGAAATTTTAAAAAAATTGCCTGATCTGCTCAGGCAATGGGACTATAATGTACGCTGTGTGGTTTTTCAGGACCAGGGCCGATGGAGTCTGGTCCACATTGACCGTGCAGGAGATACTACCTTCCCCGCAGGTCTCGCCATTGATCTATGAACCACCCGGGTCGTGTTGCGACTCCTGGATCTTGCGAGTGGAAAAACCCTGGCCGAGTCCGCCTTTGACAATCCTCAAATACGCATCACACCGGATATCCTGGCCCGAATTCACCATGCCGATACCGCTGGCGGGCTGGCGCAGCTCAACGATCTGATCATAACAGGTATTGATCAGGCCTTAACGGCCCTGTGTAGATCCTGCGCCATTGATGCTGAGGATATTCACCTGTTGGCACTGGCCGGCAATACGGCTATGACCCATCTTTTTTTAGGACTCAATCCGCACTGGATCATACGTGAACCCTATATCCCGGTAGTGAACCGGCCCGGTGTTTTAATCGCTGCAGACGTGGGCATTAGGGTCGCTCCCCGGGCAAGGGTGTTGATTTTTCCAAATATCGGCAGTTATTTCGGCGGTGACCTGATTGCCGGTATTCTCTATTCCGGGATCACTAAAGTTGAAGATTCAGCTATCCTGTTGGATGTCGGAACCAATGCCGAAGTCGTTTTAGGCAATTCAAGCTGGCTGATTGGCTGTGCCGGGGCCGCCGGTCCCGCACTTGAAGGGGGCATGACCCGTATGGGGATGATGGCGGCCCCCGGTGTCATCGGCAGGATATCAATAGATCCGGCAACCTGTGAATTTGATGTGCATACCATTGAAGAAAAACGGCCCTGCGGTATTTGCGGATCCGGTGTCATTGATCTTGCAGCCGGACTTTTTATGGCCGGGATGGTGGATATCCGGGGCCAGCTGCGACCGGGAAAATGCGGTAAACGGTTGCAGGAAAAAAAAGGGACCCAGCACCTGGTGGTCGTTTCCCGGGATCAATCGACGACCGGGTACGATCTGACCATCAGTCAGGCGGATATCGACAGCTTGGTTCGATCCAAGGCAGCGATGTATACTATTCTGGAAACACTAACTGCGTCGGTGGGTATGGCGCCCGGGGATCTTTCAACCTTTTACGTTGCCGGAACCTTCGGATCATTTATCAACCCCAGGTCAGCCATTTCCATCGGTATGTTGCCGGATTTGCCCATGGACAGCTATAAACCGCTGGGCAACAGTTCCCTGGAAGGGGCAACCCTGGCGCTGACAACGCCTTCCTGTTTGAATGAAATCGACCGTATTCAAGGCAGCATTACCTATCTTGAACTAAACGTCAATCAGGAGTTCATGAACCGTTTTAGCGCCGTCAAATTTTTGCCCCATACCGATCCATCCCTCTTTCCATCGGTTAGAAGAAGTATCTCCTGACAGGCGTCTGTACGCATAGGTTTTTTTAAAGCTATTGGTTATCGGCCTGTTTTGCGCAGGGTCAGGCAGATGTTGGTGATAAAAATCAGGGCGGCGCCGATCCATCCGGAGAGAGATAGGACCGGATTATAAGCAAAAAAGCCGGGATCAATTACATGGTAAGTTCAGAACTCCTTACCTAGTATTTTTGGCAGATCATCATATTTTGCTGCAAA
>CAZFXX010000293.1:0-4136 GCA_964522985.1 uncultured Desulfobacteraceae bacterium | reverse complement strand
TCGTCCCATGGGATGGACTTTCTCCAGGTGGCGGCCGGAAGAGGGGACAAGGTGGGGCCAGTAGAGTATTATGTTCTGCCTGTTTTTTTTGACAATGCCGTTAAAATTTTACATTTGACGGATTTTATACTGATTTTGGTGGGTTTGACAGCGTTCACCCGGCGCCCTATCTTATTGACAGTACATCCTCTGGTCTTTAAATCGGTAAAAACAGAAAAAGGATTCACAACTATGCGCTTTATTATCCTCTTGCTGATTATCATTACAATTGCTGTACCGGCTGCAGCCGGAGACTTTCAAATTGAGGGCACGAAGGGCACCGTACTTGCCGGTGCGCGGGTCGCTACTTTCGATGAGCCCTGGGCCATGACTTTTTTGCCCGATGGCGCTCTTTTGGTGACCGAGAAGAGAGGGGTGCTGTGGCATGTTACCAACGACGGATCGAAAACAGAAGTGCAGGGCTTGTGGAAAGTCGCCTATGGCGGTCAAGGCGGCTTGGGCGATGTGGTGCTGCATCCTGATTTTGAACGCAATTCCTGGGTCTATTTGTCTTATGCCGAACGCGCGGATAAAAACGCCACAATCGGTGCGGTGGTGGTCCGCGCAAAGCTCGATCTAAAAAAAGGCCCGCTCAAGCTCGCGTCAATGAAAAAACTGTGGGTTCAGGAGCCAAAAATTACTGGAAAAGGACATTACAGCCATCGCATCGCCTTCGGCCCCGACGGTAAAATGTTCATTACCTCCGGAGACCGCCAGAAACTTACACCTGCCCAAAATTTTAACAGCCATCTTGGCAAGGTGCTGCGCTTAAACGACGACGGACCGGTGCCCAATGATAATTCGTGGCAAAATCGTGGTGAGATTGCCAGGCAATTCTGGACCATCGGTCACCGCAACATGCTGGGCATCGATTTTGATGCTGACGGACGTTTGTGGGTCCATGAGATGGGTCCTCGACACGGCGATGAATTAAATCTGATCATTGCTGGTGAAAATTATGGCTGGCCGATCGTATCGAACGGCGACCATTACTCGGGTATGCCGATCCCCGATCATGACACCCGTCCGGAATTCAAAGCCCCCCGGACGTTTTGGGTGCCCTCCATTGCGCCGTCCGGTCTTGTTATTTATGACGGTGACATGTTTGCCGACTGGAAAGGCAATGCGCTTATCGGTGGACTTGTATCGAGAGCCCTTATTCATGTTGATTTAAAAGGGGACACTGCCGAGGAAGCCGAGCGCTTTAAATGGGGTGAGCGCATACGCGAGGTTGAACAGGGACCCGAAGGGGCTTTGTACGTGCTCGAAGACGGTTCCGGTGGGCGTCTTCTAAAGTTGACACCCAGCCGCTAGAGACCATTACATCGGGACGGTGCACAGTCATAACATTTAATTTAGGTGGGGGAATGAATCCCCTAAAAAATTCACCGGAATGTAAATATTGACTCGCTTCCGGAGATCGTCGATCATATTTCATAATTTGCAAATTATAGCAAAACATCGTATACTGTAAACAGTATTTTATTGTGAATAGACATGGACCCGACTTCACGGTATACCGGCAAAATACCGTTCAGTCCATAAGATTTTAACGCCCCGGTCTTGCCGGCGGGAAACCCTGAAAAGGAGTGATACCATGATCAGTGAAAAGATGATAAAGACCTTGAACGGCCAGGTAAACAATGAGATGTATTCGGCTTATCTTTACATGGCAATGTCAACCCACAGCAACCAAATGGGGCTGAAGGGGTTTGCGAACTGGTTTATGATCCAGTACCATGAAGAGATGTTTCATGCGATGAAACTGTATGAATATATCGCCAGGCAGGGTGGCCGCCCCGTGTTAAACGCAATCAAGGAACCCCCGGCGAAGTTTGACTCTGCCATTGACATGTTTGAAAAGACACTGACCCATGAGCAGTTCATTACCGGTTGCATTAATGACCTCATGGAGCTCGCCATTGCCGAAAAAGACCATGCCACCCATATTTTTCTCCAGTGGTATGTCACTGAACAGGTCGAAGAGGAAGAAAACGATCATGACATTATCGCCCGATTAAAGCTCATCGGCGATAGCCCCCAAGGCCTGATGATGCTTGACCAGGACCTTGCCGGCCGTATCACCACGGTACCCACGGATTTTAGCAAGGGCATAGAGGCCGCCGCCAAAAATATAGAATAAAAACAAGTAACTGTAGACACGCCTGAATTAAAAGCATACACCCAAAGGGCAAAGCATATGGCGCACAGCACGTCCAGTCTCAGACCTGAACCGGCACTTGATATCGACGCGGTGGCCGCCCGAATCGCGAAAATCCAAAAAAAAAACGGAGAGATTCCATGGCATGCCGCAGGTAAGACAGATCCCTGGGACCATGTTGAATCCGCCATGGGACTGACCATCGGGGGATACTTCAAAGAGGCCCGCAAAGCATATGCCTGGATGAAACAAATGCAACTTGCCGATGGGAGCTGGTATGCGGCTTACCAGGACGGATCACCCATTGATCAGACCCATGACACAAACATGTCATCCTACATTGCAGTGGGTATCTGGCATTACTATCTGGTCACTAAAGACACTGATTTCATGGCGGACATCTGGGAAACCGTGAATACAGCCATGGAATTCACACTTTGCATGCAAGGCCCGGGTGGAGAAATATACTGGGCCAGAAACCAGGCAGGTGTTATCGACCCTATGGCACTGCTTACCGGCTCCAGTTCCGTATATATGAGTCTGAAGTGCGCCCTGGCCGTCTGCGGAAAACTAGGCCATGAAAGACCTGCCTGGAAATCGGCCCTGCTTCGGCTTGAAACGGCCATAAGGCACAAACCCCATCTCTTCAATATGACAAAGTCCCGGTTTTCCATGGACTGGTTTTACCCCATTCTCTGTGGCGCCCTCGTCAATGATCCGGCCAGGGAAAGAATCGATAGATTCTGGAAAAAATTTATCGTGGAGGGCCAAGGCGTCAAATGTGTTTCCGACGAACCCTGGGTAACCATGGCCGAAACTGCGGAGCTCATTTTAGCCCTTGCAGCAATGGGCAGACAAAATCTTGCCGAAATCATCTTTAACTGGATCAGTGAAAAGCGCTTTGAAGACGGCTCCTTCTGGTGCGGGTTTACCGTTCCGGATATAATCGTCTGGCCCGAAGAGAAAATAACCTGGACCAATGCTGTTCTGCTCATGGCCGCCGATGCGCTCTATCACCTCACGCCGGCGAGCCGTATTTTTGATCATGGGGCATGGAACACATCCGCGCCGGATTCGGAATCGATTTTTAATGGCGCTTAGCCGGCACTGATGCCCAATCCCGAAAAGGTGCAATAGCAGTTTGTGTAAAAGGCGGGCTTTTTGAGAAGAGATCATCGTCCCTATTTTTTAAAAAAACTGCACCTCAGATTTCAAGAGGTCTATGTCAAGCATTTCCTGCGGCCTCAGTTGGAATCCCTGGGTCCGGATTTTACATTCATGAAACCCTGGCATGTGGAACTGTTCGGTTCGCCCATAGAGATCGGCAGGTGCGTCAATGTCATTGCCACAGCGGACAACAGGGTGCGGCTTTCCGTATGGCCCATGCGCCCTGATGCCGGGCGCATCAAAATCGGTGACTACTGCCTTATCTGCCCGGGTGTCCGGATCGGCTGTGCCCAGGAAATTATCATCGAAGACAATTGTATGATCGCCAGCAATGCCTATATCACGGATTCGGATTGGCATGACCTCTACAACAGAATCGCGGGGGGCAGGACCGCTCCGGTGAGGATTGAAAAAAATGCATGGATCGGAGACAGTGCCATCGTTTGTAAAGGGGTTACCATCGGTGAGAACAGTATTGTCGGTGCCGGCTCCGTGGTGACCGGTTCCATCCCGCCCAATGCCGTAGCCGCCGGCAATCCCGCCCGGGTCATCAAAGCCCTCGATCCCAAAGAAAAAATGACCACAAGAGACGTCTGGTTTGCCAACCCGGCACGGTTGTCCGGCGAGATAGACCGGCTTGACCGAAACAACCTCAAAGATAATACGATGCTGCACTGGATCCGGCACAGCCTGTTTCCCCGGGCCGGAGAGTAGCATTTTTTTGGCTCCTCGCTGTTTCATGTGGGTAAGTCAAAGTTTAACTTACCAG
>CAZFXX010000292.1:0-4146 GCA_964522985.1 uncultured Desulfobacteraceae bacterium | reverse complement strand
CGGAATCGGCAATGACTCTTTTTGTTTTCTTTTTGGTCTTTTCAAGCAATTTGCGGGTGCTCTCTTTTACCGCTCCAGTAACCAGGTCATCGATTCTGGCTTTTCTCAGTTTAAAAAATAGCCCCGGGTTTTCATCCAGCCGGGCGCCGATGCCATACAGGACCGCGGCCACATGTTTGCACATATAGGCCCAGTCCGGACAACTGCATGAAAATTCGATTTCTTCGGGTGAGGGAAACAAACCGGAGCCCTGGGCCATGAAGGTGTCGGCCAGAACCCTGGGGAATTTCCCAGCCAGAAGTTCCTGCAGGGAATCAAGTTTGTCCGTGCAGGCGGCCTTGATTGCCGGCCAGTTTTTTGGATTCACCGGTTTTATGGAAATGCTGACCAAATAGGGTTTTGATCCTGAGCCCTGAACCAGGGCTTTGACTTTGCCTGAACCGATTTGGAGATCCAGCACGGCCCCATGGCGGACATAACTTCGTCCCCGGCCGATGCGGTTGCTGTAATCCGCATACCGTTCGAGGTTGAGATTCCATGATTTGCCCCACCATGTCTTTGCAATGGTTTGCCCTTCGATTGTCACCGGTTTGATATCGGGATTTTTCTTTTTGAGCTGTTTTAATTTTCTTTTCGCTTTTGCTTTTTTTTCCGCGACGGTCACATACCGCGGGAAGCCCCAATATCCCATAGGTCACCTCTTTCTCTGTTTTGAAACCGTGAACCGATAACGGTAAACCGTGAACCGTTACTTTTCTGTTTATAATGTCAATCGAAAAAGGTCCAGTAGTTCATCATTTTTCATTTCCGTGATCCATGCCTGGCCGGTACCGGCGATCACATCCTCGGACAATCTGGACTTTTCCTCGAGCATTTTGTCGATCTTTTCTTCCACAGTGCCCCGGGTCAGGAACTTATGAACGAGCACATTTTTTTTCTGCCCGATCCTGAATGCCCGGTCTGTGGCCTGATTCTCAACGGCGGGGTTCCACCACCGGTCAAAATGAATCACATGGTTTGCCTCGGTCAGATTCAACCCGACACCGCCGGCCTTTAAAGACAGCACCATGAACGGCGCATGATAATCTGTGGCCTGGAATTGTTCAATAAGTTTTTTTCTTTTACCCACGGCCACACTGCCATGCAGGACCAAGCCTTTTCGTTGAAAAATGGTCTCCAAAATATCGGAAAGAGGACTCGTCATCTCTTTAAATTGCGTAAAGACAAGGACTTTTTCTCGTTTTTCATAGATTGTTTCACAGATTTCACGAAGCCTTATAAACTTGCCGCTCTCTTTTTCTGCAAATTCTCCGGTTCCCAGATACTGATCCGGGTGGTTGCAAAGCTGCTTGAATTTCATGAGAGATGAAAGAATGATCCCTTTTCTCTGGATACCGGTAGTATCATCGATGACCGCTTTTATCCCGGCAATCAGTTTTTCATATAAAAGGACCTGCTTTTTACTGAGCGGTGCGTAGGTTTTCATCTCAACCTTGTCGGGAAGATCCGATATGACGGTTCTGTCCGTCTTCAGCCGTCTTAGAATATAGGGGCGGATGAGCCTTCGAAGCCTTGAATACCCGGATTGATCCGCATCTATATTTTTTATGAAATTTTTAAACTCTTTCATATTGCCGAGTAAACCCGGATTTAAAAAATCAAACAGGGACCAGAGGTCCGTCAGCCGGTTCTCAATAGGGGTTCCCGTCATAACGATCCGGTTGCCGGCAGTAAGTTTCTTGATTGCCCGGGTCTGCTTTGTGCCGGGGTTTTTAATGGCCTGGGCCTCGTCTAGAATAAGGTAATTCCACGAATAGGATTGAAGCCGGGCATATTTTTGAGTCAGACCATAGGTGGTGATCACAAGATCGACGGTCTCCGGGTCAAAAACATCTGTTGATTTTTTTCCAGGGGCCGCCGTGTTTTTTTTTGTATTGGATCCGGGATGGGAAATATGAAAAATAATGCCCGGGGCAAAGGTTTTGATCTCATTTATCCAGTTGGAGATAAGAGAGGCCGGAACCACCAGCAGGCTTGCCCTATGACGTTTTTTTAATCTTTTGGAATCGGACTTTATTTTGTTTAAAAAGGCCAGAACCTGGATGGTTTTACCCAGCCCCATGTCATCGGCCAGGCAGGCCCCGAATCCCAGTGAATGGAGAAAATAAAGCCAGTTCAACCCGTTTTGCTGATATTTTCTCAGCTTTCCCTTAAACCCTTTGCCCGCTTTTGCGATGGTGATCAGGTCCGGTTTGACAAGCTTGTCGATAACCGATTTCAGCCATTTCCCGTTTGTAACGCTGCTGTTTATCTCTACGGTTTGACTACCTATGAATTTTTCAGGCGTAAGCTGCAACCGCAGGGCGTCCTTCAGGCTTAACCCGTCTTGATCTATTAATTTTTTGGCTTTTTCATAGGCATCCAGGGTCTGCTTCAGTTTTTCCGGATCCACCGCCACCCACTTGTTTTTGATAAACGCGAGCCCTTCGGATTCATTTAATAACTGCCGGGCCTCCTTTCCCGAAATCTTCATATCCCCTATAAAAAGGCTGGGGTTGAAACTCAAGATGGCATCCATCCCCACAAAAGAGGGTTTTTTATCCCCCACGCTGAAATTCAACTGCGGGCCGGATGCCCTGCCTTTCCACCAGTTGGGAATCCGACATAAAATTCCGGATTCTTCATACAAGGGGATTTCTTTTAAAAATGAAAACGCTTCATTTGATGTCCAGGCCGTTGGATGAAATAACTCCCCGGTTTCACGGAGGTCGGCAATAAAAGAACTTTTTCTTGCCGCCGCATTGACCGTAGTGAGAAGTTCCAGCAGTTTGTTACTGTCTTTTCCATACTCTTCCAGGGCGTGTTTCAGCGGAAGATGTCTGGATTTCCCCTGATCGTTCAAACGGGTGGAATAGGTTGCCATAAAGGCAAAAGGATACTCATCGCTCTTATTCTCCACAAGGTGAAAAAATACCCGGCCCACAAGCTGCGCATTGGGACTGTACTCCCTGATAAATTCACTCACGGTCCCGGGGCAGGATTTTACAGCAAGGCAAAATGCCTGGTTTACGCCTGACCAGACAGTTTCGAGCAATTCTATGCCCAGGTATTCAGAACCGGTCATCAACGGGGCCTGTTCCAGGTATCGCTGCTGTTCATCTTTGCTGATGGCAATATTGACGTTATGACGAATCGTCTCCAGGTCAGGGGTTTTGCAGAGTTTTTCGACAAATTTTCCGGTAAAATCCCTCCAGTAGGTAAGAGAAGCGGAGAGCGGGACCTGTTGATCGCAAAATCCTAGAAACAAAAGCCACGATTCAACATCATCCGTAAAACGTCTGTATATTTCTTTTTGTAACAGATGGCTGCTTCTGTTGACCGAATTTTGCGTATCCGCCCATTCAAGCTGCAGGGACCCGCCGGGCATTATTACAACATTTAGCTCTTTGCTTTTCATTTAAAAATTGTTCCGGCTGTAATTTTGGCTGCTTTCAGGATATTTGGTTATCTACCAGCAGTTCCCGTTTATTACCTTGTCAATTATTTTTTGCCATATATGGAATATGATGTTAATATTATCATAGCATATTGTGATATATACCATGAAGATTTTTAATAATGAACGTCTTTTTAGGAAAAAATGAACAAAAAATCGTATCCTATTCAAAAGCTCTGGAAAAGGGTTCGGATAAAACCCGTTTACCCCCAAACATTCGAATGTCCAGCTTCTTGATGGCACTAATCCGTATAGGGAAATGATTACACGAAAGTATTTTTGCCGCAAAAATGGAGATAAGATATAGCACCCCGGGTTTTATTTCAAGAATATAGTTGCAAACTTAGATGGATTCGAGAACGTGTCCTATTCTACCTGTGGCAGCGAATTCTGTGGGATTAGATCGGCAAGAGGCGGCATACTGAATATTTTATAACTTGGGGTCAGTTATTCAGGGGTCAGTTATGCGGTGAAATCAATAAGGCTTAAACTATTAAAAAGTCGACAATTAAAGACTAAATTCGATCAGTTTAATTCACTATTCAAACTTTGATCCTGACTGTTGCCGGCTTATTAAGGTGAAAAAGATAGGTTAACAAAATAATCGGTTTTCGCATATTTGACAAGCCATTTTACAAAAATGCATTATA
>CAZFXX010000291.1:0-4159 GCA_964522985.1 uncultured Desulfobacteraceae bacterium | reverse complement strand
TCACTTTCATCCGGGTTCATGGCGTCTTTTTCCATTTTGCGGCGGTCATAGGCAGGGTCCAGCACTTCATTGTAGTATTCATGCTGTATCAGAAGATTCATGATTTCGCTGGTTCCGGTCCATATCATGGCCAGCCGGATATCGCGCAAAGTTCTTTCAACCGGATAAACGTCGGTATACCCGATACCCCCCATGATCTGCATGGCGTTGTTGACCACATTCCAGGCGGATTCAGTGGCAAACCGTTTGGCCTCACTGACCAGGCGGCGGGCATTGGATGCGTTTTCGTCCACAGCCCGGGCTGCCATGTAGGTAAGGCTTCGGGCCGCATCCAGCTGGGTAATGGAATCGGCCACCATGAAGTTTATGGCCTGAAATTTTTTTATGGTCCGACCAAAGGCCTTGCGTCGACTGGAATATCGCATCGCCAGATCCAGGGCACCCCAGACCCCAAGGCATCCGGCGGCGGAGGTAAGACGTTCGGGAATCATCATCTGATTAAAGCAAAGCGCTCCGCCGTGAAGTTCTCCCACCAGATTTTCTTTGGGTACTTTGACATCCCGAAATACCAGCCTGCCGGTGCCGCCGCCACGACATCCCATGAGACCGTATAGATAGTCGACTTCGACACCTGGACCTTTTTCGATGAGCAAAAGACTGAGACGCATGTATTTATGGGCATTGGGTTCAAAATTGGTGCGGCAGTAAACTATAAAAAAATCAGCACCTTCTGCCCCCACTACAAAACGTTTCTGGCCGTTGACAACAAAATGATCGCCTTTGAGATCGGCCCGTGTAACAGCACCGAAAAAATCCGATCCACCCCTGGGCTCGGTCAGGGCCTCGGCGGCTACAAGTTTACCCTCCAGGTAAGGTTTCAGGTATTTTTCTTTCTGTCTTTCAGTGCCGAATACGTTAATGGCTTCCCCTACGATGGACGGCATCACAAAAGCACAGCCCAGGGCCATACCCAGACAGCCAATCTCTTCTGTGGCGGTAACATCGGCCACCCAGTTCATGCCCCGTCCACCATATTTTTCAGGAAAGCGGACGCCGAGAAGATTTTTAGCCGCCAGTTTTTCGACAAACTCCTCTCTTGGATAGGTGATTTCGTCCTTATCCATCCGACGCAGAAAATCGCTGCTGATTTCATTTCGGGTGAAAGCCCTTGCCTCTTTTTTAACCGTTTGTTCCTCAGGTGTTAAAAGAAAATCATACATGAGAGTCTTCCTTTGAAAGTTTTTTTGGCTCAATGGATCTCTATCAATTTGTGTTTTTTGATTTTCTCAGCCCTGCCCGGCAGGCAGCGGCAAAGTCTTCCGGGTAATGACCGTTGATCCATCGGAGTTGAGCCTCACTGAAGGCACCGGGAGACTGGGGAAGGCGAGGCAGAAATGAATATAAAAGCCGTTGTCCGTTTTCATTGTCATCAAATCTTTTGGCGTATTCGATAACGGTGACCATCTGTGCACCCAGATTACTCAGTGCTTTTATCGCCTTCAGCAATCCAATATCAAGTGAATTCCTGACACTGGGGTCGGCCTCGATGATGTTACCGACAGGGGTAAGGGGCATGAGCTGGAGTTCCCACTGTGAGGTCTGAGCCTTGGGCACAAACAGGATGATGTTATCATCTTTAAAAACAATAAGGCTTGATTCCCTGTCGGTATTTCCATCCATGCGACAATTGGTGAAGATGGCCCGGGCATATGCATCAAAAAAATCGGCCCCTGTTTCCTCACGGTATTCACGGATAAAATTGCTTACAAGGTCACCGCATGCATAGGAGGCGAGTTGGTGCCCGCAGTCCGTATCGTCGGTGCCCATGGAGACCTCTGCCGGGACCAGGGCGAACTGCTGGTGAATTTGCTGGTGGGATGCGTGCAGACGGTATTTACTGGGTGAATAGTCAAATCCAAAATTCCATCCCCAGAGGGTCGCATTGAATTTGAGCCTGATTTCCGGCTCGATGGCGAGTTTGTCCAGAATGGCTACACGTATTTTTTCGAGTTCGTTTTCCGTATGCATCCCTGATGGAGAAGGAAAATCAAGTTTTAGTTCACAGGCCAACCGGACAAAGGTCCGCTGGTAATATAAATGACGCATTCCTTTCATATCGACAATGGAGAGGTCTTCTATCCGGTACCGCACTGAATCATCGGCCATATTGGCGGCGTAATGTCCCCAGGGTATATAGGAATTACGGCGCAGATATTCAAATACATGACTGTCTTTATCGGGCCGGTTTACTTCCCCCACGATTTTACTGGCCCCTTGAACCCCGGGTTTTAAAATCATGATCTTTTTATAATCATCCGGGGTAAAATAATTGTTGGCAAGGGTGTCAAAGAGCAACCTGTTTTTGATAACGGGTCTGGGCCTCTCGTTTTCGTCAAGATGATAGGGCATTCCAACCGGTCGCATGGTTTGCGGGTTGCGGATAAATTCGCAGCAGGCATCAGCCATGATTTCAAGGTCTTCAGGATCGGTGGAATTGGCCGCCAGTGCCAGCAGCAGAGGCTCGGGCAGACTTTGAATAAGTTTGACTGTATCTTTTGAATTCGTATACCCCGATGCTGCCCATTGTTCGATGACATTAGACATGGAAATTTCAGGCTTTCGGGGCAGTCCAATACCTTTTATATTTTCGGTATTTTTATCTGCCCAGGCCTTGCCAATATAAGTGGTGCCCCGAAAGGGGAACGGATTTGGGATTTCATAGATAAAAACCGCTGAATTTTCTTGAACCGGTTCATCGGGGAAATTGGCTGTATTGAACAGGGGACCGCCGTTGTCCAGGGTGCCCAGTATTTCCGATAAGTGGCTTTCACGCAGGTTTTCGACCTGGTATTTTGGTTTGTGCAGTCCAAATATAAAAGAGCCCTGTGGTGATACGCATGTTTTGATTCTCATTATCGTTTCCTCTAAATTCATGCGGTCTGAAAATATTATAACCCCTTGGACCTCGAATGAAAAGGAGTTATTTTTTCTCGGGAGTATTCATCGACAAAAAGTAGTTTGTTTTAAAAGGCCTTGAAAAAGGGAATAAGTGCATGGCCATCAGAAGATTGCAAAAGAGGTAGATTGCCTTCACAGGGATGCGGAACGACTTGGGCATCAGCTGGAGAACACCTGGTTTGAAAATCAGGCGTTGGTTCGGGGGATAAAAAGCCGGCAACACTGCGCGGAGGGTTGGAAAAAAAGTGGCCTAAAATGATTAACCCGGTCCCGGGATACGCATAAATGCAGAATACCAGGGGACCGGGTTAAAAAATGAAACCTTAATCAGGTCGGAAGTTATACCAGGGATTTGGCCAGCTTGGTTGCTGAACCGGCATCTGCGGCATATCCATCGGCGCCGATTTCATCGGCATACTTCTGGTTCACCGGGGCACCGCCTATGATAACCTTTACCTGGTCTCGGTATCCCGCCTCAACCAGCGCTTCGATGGTCGCTTTCATCATGCCCATGGTGGTGGTCAGCAGGGCCGAGATGGCGATCATATTGGCGTTATTTTCTTTGGCGGCGGCAACAAATTCATCAGGTGATATATCGGTACCCAGGTTGATTATCTCAAAACCGGCGCTTTCCAGCATCATACCAACCAGGTTTTTACCAATATCGTGCAGGTCGCCCTTGGCGGTTCCCATAACTACTCTGCCGGCCGCGCTGGCATCTTCTTCGCTCAGCAACGGTTTAAGAATTTCCACTGATGCAGACATGGCCTTTGCGGACATGAGAACTTCGGGGATAAACATGTCGCCGTTCTGCATCTTGTCGCCGACAATATCCATACCTTTGATCAATCCGCCGTTGAGAATTTCTTTGGCTATTACGCCCTCATCCAAGGCGCCATGAACAAGGCCCTGCAGTGTTCCGGAATCGCCAGCTATCAGTGCGTTTGAAAGTGCATTTAAATCTGCCATAATTTTTGTCTCCTTTGTTAATTACTGTTAATAAAGTTTTTTTCTACCGGGTTATTTCCAAGCAGCCTTGGCTCGTTTTTCTTTCATTTCAGCCTCGGCTTCTTCAAATATTGTGTTCAACTGGGTCTGAATGTTTTCAGGCAAAGCCTTTACCTTGTGATTATCGATGATGTGGGCTGCCCTGGCATAGGCTTCCTCCACAACATCCTTTGATCCTGCAGTAATCCAGCCG
>CAZFXX010000290.1:0-4161 GCA_964522985.1 uncultured Desulfobacteraceae bacterium | reverse complement strand
CAACCTGTCATATCCATCTCCTGCCATGTCCGAATTTGCTGAATCTATCTGGCTTGACGCACAGGCTGCCGATTTTTTTGATGGCAAAGCAAGACAACTGGCAAACGTTAAAAAATCACATGCCATCAACAGATTCATGTCAGGACTTCCCGCACACATCGTGGCTCGTGCCCTTGATGTGAGCGGCGGCGCATTTGCGATCGACGCGGCGTGCGCATCATCTTTATTTGCCATGAAAATGGCCTGTGACAGGCTCCACGACAAAACGGCTGACCTGATGCTGGCTGGCGGTGTCCAGGGATCAGATGATTTAATTATCCACATCGGGTTTTGTACATTGCAGGCCATGAGCCGAACCGGGCAAAGCCGTCCATTTCATAAAAATGCTGACGGCCTGGTCCCTGCCGAGGGCAGCGGATTTCTTGTCCTCAAAAGGCTTGGGGATGCCATTACCGCTGGCGATACCATCCACGGGGTAATCCGGGGAATCGGTCTTTCAAATGACGGCAAGGGACACGGACTGCTTGTCCCTTCAGCAGACGGCCAGTTTAAGGCCATGCAAAAGGCCTATGAAATGTCCGGGATCGATCCGTCACAAATCTCATTGCTCGAATGTCATGCAACCGGCACAAAGGTCGGCGATGATATTGAATTGGAAAGTTCCAACCGTATCTTTAAAGATCTGAAAGATTTACCAATCGGCACCATAAAATCCAACATGGGGCATCCCATCACTGCGTCCGGCATTGCAGGAATCCTGAAAGTAACCGGTGCGATGAAAGCAGGGATCCGACCGCCCACGCTCCATGTAGATGATCCCACCGATAAATTAAAAAATACGCCGTTTCGTCTTATCAAAGAATCAGAGCCATGGCCGTCAGACGTCCCAAGGATAGCCGGAATCAGTAACTTCGGCTTTGGCGGCAACAACGCACATCTTATCATAGAAGAATTCGACAAAGGGTCATATAAAAAACCGCCTAAAGCAAAGGCAACGAAAAAACCATCAGATGAACCAAATGATAATATAGACATCGCCATCGTTGGCATGGGGGCTATGGTCGCATCCGGCACAGGAATCAAAGATTTTACCCGTACTATTTTTTCCGGGCAATCTGCTCTTACAAAAGCTGCCGATGGGACCATGGCCGGAACGGCAGGTCCGTTTGAGTTGCCGCTAATGGGACTCGGTTTTTTCCCGGCAGCCCTCGATCAGACGCTTCCGCAACAGCTCCTCATACTAAAAGCGACCATGGAAGCTCTTGATGAGGTCGACAAATTTCCCAACAAACGGGCCGGCGTCTTTGTGGGGATGGGATGTGATTGCGAAGTCACCCGTTCCGGCATGTGTTGGCGGCTCCCGCAATTTGTCTGTGACTGGCTACAGGGGGGGAAAAAACCCCCCCAAATGAAAAATTGGCTGAAGGATTGGATTGAGCTTGTCAAAGACCAGATCAATCCGGCACGCGAAGCATCCGCGATTTTAGGCGCCATGCCCAACATCGTTGCAAACCGGATCAACAGCCAGTTTGATATCGAGGGACAGAGCTTTACGGTTGCCTCCGAAGAACTATCGGGCATCAGGTGTCTTGAACTTGCGATCCGTGCCCTTACAGCCGGCGAGATTGATGCAGCTGTGGTTGGCGCTGTGGACATATCGTGTGAAACCGTACACACGGCAGCAGTTAAAGAAATTTTAAACGACCAAAGACAAATTCCAGGAGACGCTGCAATATCATTGATATTGAAACGCGCAAAAGACGCGAGAGCAGATGGTGATAAGATATATGCCCTTCTTTCAAATCATACAGACGCGGTAAATCCAAACCACCAGACCCAGGATTCGGATCAGGACCAGAATCAGTTTCAGAACTTCCCCCTCGAATTATCCCTCGACAAAACAGGACAGAATATTACGCCGCTGACCGGCCACGCCCATGCGGCGTCAGGATTGCTTCATGTCGCAACCGCTGCTCTGGCATGCCACTATAAAGCTTTGCCCGCCGGGCTAAATAACAAGGCACTCCCCTGGATGTCTTCCGGCACAAAATCGGCCAATGTTACCATCAATGCCCTTGGCGGAGAATCTGCGACAGTCATTGTAAAAGAAGATAAAAACACCGCTTGCGGACATTTACTAACAGATTCTATCCCCAGACTCCATATCTACTCCGGCAACGACCAAAAAGATGTATTAGAAAATCTTGACAAAGATTTTGAATCAGATACCGGACCGGCGCGCCTGGTTCTCGTGGCAAAAGATAAGGTGCTGCTCCAGGAGTTGACTCAACAGGCTAAGATTCTCCTCGAAAAAAAAAGAAACACAAAAAATATTTCACTCGGCAAGGGTATCTACTATTGCAGTCAGCCGGTTAAAGGAGAACTCGCGTTTGTATTTACAGGCCCTGCAGGGGCATACCCTCATATGGGCAGGGATCTGTTCCTGGCCATGCCGGAACTTATTGACCAAGTGATTTCCCGTCTCGGCCTGGACGTCCAAGATACTGCCAGATGGATTCTTGATGCTGACGATCAGGAAACTCAAACTCCGGAAGTTATGCTATGGCGGAGTTCCTTTTTGACACAGATCCACGCAGTTATCAGTCAGAAACACCTCGGTCTTAATCCACAGGCCGCCATGGGCTTTTCATCCGGAGAATCCAACTCCCTGTTTGCGATGGGTGCCTGGCAGGATATGGGACAGATGGCTGCCGATTTCAAGCACAAAAACGTGTATACTCATGAAATTGGCGGCGACTTTAATGTGGCTAAACGTGCCTGGAAATCCAAAGATAAAAAGAAAGTTGCCTGGGCAAACTACGGCATACTTGCACCGGAAGATGACGTCAGAAAAGCGCTTGAGCAAGAACCCCATGCGCATCTTATTATCATCAATGCGCCGGGCAATTATGTGATCGGAGGAGACAAAAGCGCCTGCCAAAGGGTTGTCGATAAAATTGGGCCGCATCAGGCATATCCTCTGGACTACAACATCGTAAACCATTGTCCGGAAATAACATCATATGCTGATGAGTGGCGCGAGCTTCACAGCCGTGACACCAAAGACGTATCCGGTGTAAGATTTTACTCAAACTCAACGTGCAGCCATTACCACCCCACAAAAGAAAAATCTGCCCAGGCCATTTTAAATATGGCCACAAATGTACTCGATTTTCCGGCCATGGTGGAAAACGCATACAATGATGGCGTCAGAATTTTTCTTGAACACGGCCCTCGCGACAGATGCAGTCAATGGATAGATCAGATCCTCAAAGATAAAAACCATATCGCTGTCTCAATGGATAAACGCGACCGATCTTCTATCGATAACATTATTCATGCGATGGCACAGCTCAAGTCCGCCGGAGTAACTGTCAATTATAAGAAATTTGAAAACTTAACTAAATCCTTCGGCAAGAACATGAGCGCTCAACAGACGGACAATGGCAAGCAGATACCGACCCGGGTGTACAAAGTTCATCCGTCACGGATTGAACTACCTGAAATTTCAACAAAAGAGACGAATATAAAATCTTTTACCAATGTATCTCAAGCTTTGGATGAAAATATGACTATTAACATAGCTGAAAATATAGCTGTCACGCCTATCAAAAAAAAACCTGCAGCATCGAAAAAAAAACAGGTTATGGCGCCAGCACCCCGACTACCGTCTGTAATGGAAAATATAGAAGCTCCATTAGAGCAAGCTGATTATATTGGCAACAGAACGGGTGCCGCCGACCTTCCAAAACAAACAATAGTTTCCCTGCCAGGCCACACCAATACGTTGCCGGAAGGATCGGAAAAATTAAGAGAAGAAATTCAATACTCTGCAAAGGACCAAGCTGAAATGGATCATACAACGGGCAACATATTGGAGCAGATCGCGAATCAGAACGAAATGGTATCAAAAATCCATCAGGAATTCCTTGCTCAGCAGTCGACCGTCCAAAAGAGTTTTCTGGATCACCGCCAAAACGTACTGACCATGCTGGGCAGACTCTCCGGTCAGGAAATTTCTTCTTCGGCCTCCGCGCAAACAGCACCTGCGCTTTCCGGCCAGGATTTAAATACTTCTCTGGTTGCAACGCCGGTTGCCAGAGAAAAAAATACCACACCTACCGGTCAAACGCCGCCTTTGGCAGTTTCCGACCAGCACCC
>CAZFXX010000289.1:0-4175 GCA_964522985.1 uncultured Desulfobacteraceae bacterium | reverse complement strand
GGTGGATGGCCATCCTTCCGGGACGGGATTCTCACCCGCTAAAATATGCGACCTTACTCGGCCGCACCACTTCTCACTTTTCAATGTTCAATCTGGTTCTGGCTTTGCCAGGTTAGGGTGTTATGAAAAGATTTGCAACATCCCGGTTTCAGCGGCAACATACTTCGCCTCCGCTGAAACCGATTAGTTGGCAATCGTTTATTTCGAGACCTCACTTATGGAGATCCCCAGAGCGTTAGCAACGCCCTCACCGTAAACAGGGTCCGCCTTCATGCAATTGCCGATGTGACGGGTCTTTATTTCTTTAGGTGCATCGCCCATTGCCCGGGCGGTATTCTCAAAAAGAGCCTTCTGTTGCGCTGGATTCATCATACGAAACAGATTCCCGGGCTGAGAGTAATAGTCATCATTGTCCTCCCGGTGATTCCAGCGGTCAGCGCCACCGTCAAGGTCCAGCGGCGGTTCCCTGAACGCCGGCTGTTCCTGCCACTCCCCAAAGCTATTGGGTTCGTATCCGAGCGTACCACCCTGGTTGTCATCCACGCGCATGGCGCCGTCGCGATGAAAGGTGTGGACCGGGCAGCGGGCACGATTGACCGGAATCAGATGGTGGTTCACTCCCAGGCGATATCGCTGGGCATCCCCGTAGGAAAAAAGTCGCCCCTGCAACATCTTGTCGGGTGAAAAACCAATACCGGGTACAATATTGGCTGGGTTAAAGGCCGCCTGCTCAACCTCGGCGAAATAGTTTTCTGGATTCTTATTTAATTCCAGTACCCCCACGTCCATGAGCGGGTAGTCCCCATGCGGCCAAACTTTGGTCAGGTCAAACGGGTTAAAAGGGCACTTTGCAGCGTCCTTTTCAGGCATCACCTGAATCTTCATGTCCCACTTCGGAAAGTCACTGTTTTCAATACTCTCAAACAGATCACGCTGGTGACTCTCCCGATCTTTCCCGACGAGCGCTTCAGCCTCCTGGTCGGTGAGGCACTTGATTCCCTGTTGCGTTTTAAAGTGAAATTTGACCCAAACCCTTTGGCTACCGGCGTTGATCAGGCTGAAGGTGTGGCTGCCATAGGCATTCATGTGACGGTAGGAGTGAGGGATACCCCGCTCACTCATGGTAATCGTAACCTGGTGAAGTGACTCGGGTAGAGATGTCCAGAAGTCCCAATTGTTACGGGCACTGCGCATATTGGTTTTGGGGTCCCGTTTTACGGCGTGATTGAGATCGGGGAACTTTAGTGGATCCTTTAAAAAAAATACCGGTGTATTATTGCCGACAAGGTCCCAGTTGCCCTCTGCAGTATAGAACTTTATCGCAACACCGCGAATATCGCGTTCAGCATCGGCTGCCCCACGCTCGCCGGCTACCGTGGAAAAACGAACGAAAAGCGCCGTCTTTTTCCCGATCTCGGAGAAAATATCAGCCTTGGTGTATTGGGTGATATCATGTGTGACGGTAAAGGTGCCGTAGGCACCCGAACCCTTGGCATGCATTCGACGCTCCGGGATAACCTCGCGGTCAAAATGAGCGAGCTTTTCCAGGAACCATGTGTCCTGCAGCAGCATCGGTCCCCGTGGTCCTGCGGTCATCGCATTCTGGTTGTCAGAGACAGGGGCACCGGCATTGCTGGTTAATTTCTTATCCATGATGTTACCTCCTTTTTTTTGTTATTATTCAGCTTTTTATGTTTTTCTTAGCAGTGCATTTATGGCATACGCCTTTTACTTCTACCTGCGTCGTTTCTACACGACCAATGGCTTTCACGGCATCCGAAAGCCCCAGCGCATCAAATTCATCGCTATAGAAATCACGCATCAGTCCGCACCTGACACACACAAAGTGGTGATGGTTACTCGGGTTGGCATCAGGATGGTCACCGATCTGAGCCACCTCAGTCAAATATGTTGGAGCGCTGAAAAAAAAATTCATAGATGCCATCGGCATCATTGAACAACATAGATGAAAAAAAATATGGGTGCTGCTTGAGAGCCTTTTAAACCCCAAACCGGCAGCGGAAAGTGTGACCCCCTTCTCATTATTTTGTTGTAACGATACATTTACTAAACAGGTGCCTAAACTATAAAAGGGGGAGTCCGCCCCAGTCAAGTAAAAAATAACTTTTCAAAATTTAATCGATGCTTTTCCGGATTGGGTATTATCGACTTTATTTTACAAGCCATGCCGATGAACACCTGGAAAACATACCGGTGCCGGTTTTCATCTGTTCTGCTGATTTGGAATCAGTGCTGCCGCATTGAAAAAGTACAGGCAATTCTCCTTGTCTTTTTTGCTTTTTCAGAGTATTTTTTAGTATCGAAGCTTATGTTTTGCCTTTTTATGTCAAACAATCGGCCTTTGATCTTATTTAAAATATGGCTGCTTTAATTTGGGACTTTCAGCGTACGCCTTTTCAACTGCACCGGTTTAACCGGGTACTAGATTAATCACCCTGATGCAAAATTTCCGATAGTAACGGTTCGGCCATAGGATAAAAAGATGAGAAAAATCGAAGAAAATTACCAACGTATAACGGATGATAAGCGATTATTCGACATTCGCTTCTGGCAATCCCAGGGAGATCTGGCCATTTTTGAAGCAGTAACGGAAATGATAAATGATTATTTTTTAATTCGAGGAAAAAATGCTGACGAGTCCAGACTTCAGAGAACTATTGAAACTTTTCGAAAAGTATAAAATTCGCTATCTTGTAGTGGGTGGATACGCAGTAATGAAATACAGTGAGCCACGATTCACCAAAGATCTTGATGTCTTTATAGCGACCGATAAAGATAATGCAAATGGTGTGTATTCTGCGTTGAAGGAATTTGGTGCACCATTGGAAAACCTTACTTCAAATGACTTTTCACACAAAGGTTATTTTTATCAAATGGGAAGGTCACCTTTACGAATCGATATTATGATGTCGATTCCAGGCGTCGCGTTTAATGAGGCATGGAAAAATCGTGAAATTGTTGAATTGGATGAGCTTAAAATTTTTTTCATTTCGCGATATGATCTTATCCGGGCAAAAGAAGCAAGTGGACGGCCACAAGACAAGATCGATATCGAAAAACTCAAAAAAGCCGAACATCTATAAGGCCTTCGGGTATCAAGGCAAAAATACCCTTTATAGAACGGAAAACTAAAATCACCAGACAACATCTTGAGTTTAACCGAAGCATATAGAATATCGAGCATTATTCGTCAGTAGCCCTATTCTCCACCTGGCCCCTATCCCCCATTAAAATTTAAATATTGTCAATTAAGATTTGCGGCGTACGCCTTTTTAACAGCACCGGCTTGTCCGCACTGGCGGGGCCCCAGGATGGCCACGGCAGGGTTGTTTTGTAACCGCATTTTGATCGTATCGGAGAGATCTCTTTGGATTATTCCTTGCATATCTGAATACTACATTCATATTTACAAGGAAAATAAAGAAAAAATCAGTCAGCATCACGATACCTGATCATACTCATACCCATCATGGATGTCACAACATCGCTTTCCTGATTTACCATCTCGCAAAAGGAGAACAACACGCCCCGGTCCGGTTTGCTGCGGGACGGTTTCACTTTGTGCACGGTAATGCGCAGGGTCAGTTCATCGCCGGGGCGCACCGGATTGAGCCAGCGCAGTTCATCCACGCCCGGGCTTCCCAGACTGGCCGGGCCCGGCAGGTAGTGTTCCACAAACATCCGCATGAACAGGCTGCAGGTGTGCCAGCCGCTGGCGATGAGACCGCCGTAAACCGTTTCCCTGGCCCCCTCCGGATCTGTGTGAAAAATCTGTGGATCAAACTTTTTACCGAACCTGATGATTTCATCTTCCGTAATCGTAATCGGGCCGAACTCATGTACGGCGCCCTCCACAAAGTCTTCCAGATACCGCTCTTTCGTTGTGGTACTGAAGTTGCCTTTACTCATCCGTGTTGCCCCCCACTGGTTATCAGAAAATATGAGCGTCTTGTTAATTCGTTACTTTCATATCGTAAAGCGCTCATCGCCGCAATTAAAAATCGCATAGGCCAAAAAGGATACCATTAGCTTGAATAGTGAATTATATCGGAATCTTATTCATAATTCAAGGTAACCCTGATCACAAGAGTGTTCCGCGCCTCAATTCTTTTTCATTTCCGGGGTAACATCAAAACAAACGGAATGCCGATCAA
>CAZFXX010000288.1:0-4213 GCA_964522985.1 uncultured Desulfobacteraceae bacterium | reverse complement strand
AAGGTGCTGAATCTCGATGGCCTCCTTGTCGGTTCCCTTCAGGCCGGGCAGATACGATCCTATGGCCTGATCAAGATCCAGATGTCCGGTTTCCATCAGCTTCATTACCGCCAGCGTCGTGGCCAGGGGTTTGGTCAGTGATGCCAGATCGAACACCGTGTCTTTTGCCATGGCCCGGCCCGTAAAAATATTGGCCTTGCCATAGGCTCGGAAAAACAGCACCGTATCGCCTTTTGAGACCAGCAGCACGCCGCCGGGAAAAACCTTTTCCGCCACAGCGCGCTTCATCAAATCGTGAACCTGCTGCATTGTCAAACTTCCTGATTAACCGAATAAAAAAAGGCCTGCCACAAAAACACGAAGGGTTCTGCCCCCAATTATCTGTCATCCATGTTTTAAGCCGGATTAACTGCCATATAGAAGCAAGCTGCCATGGCCTTTCAGTCCTATGTGGCGGCCCGGTCAAACGTCAATGTCTTCCGGTCCGCATCCAGGGTTGCCATAAGACCAATGGGAACGGTGAGGTTGGTCCTTCCGTGGCCTACATCCAGACCACCTAACACCGGAATAGTAAATTTTTCAAACATCTCTCTGAAAATATCAAAAACAGCCTCGATCGTACCGCATTGTTCAAAGGAGCCCAGTACGATTCCGGCCAGATGGTCAAAACACCCGGCCAGCTTCATCTGGGTTAGCATCCGATCAATGCGATAAGGGACTTCTCCCCGATCCTCCAGCAAAAGAATGCACCCCTTGTAGTCCGGTGCAAAGGGCGTCCCGGTCAAATGGCACAGGGTGGTCAAATTGCCGCCGATCACAACGCCCGTGGCCATTCCCCTGCAAAGGGTCACGCCTTCCTGCACATCCGGCAGCATGGGATTGTCGCTTGTCAATGCCCGGACAAAAAAATCCCGGGTCTGCGAATTCCTATCTCCCAGGGTGGTCACATTGGGGCCATGGAAGGTCACCAGGCGACTTTGAAAAAAAATCGCATTTAGCAGGGCCGTCATATCACTGAACCCCACCAATATTTTAGGATGCCTGTGAATCGCGTCATAATCCAGAAACGGCAGCATGCGCATGGAACCATATCCGCCCCGGGCGCAGACAACGGCTTTAACGGATCTGTCCAAAAAAAACCGATTAATCAAATCGGCCCGGTGTTCATCGCTGCCAGCCAGGTATCCTTTCCGCTCAAACAGCCCCTCGGGAATTACGGGACGATACCCTGCCGATGCCAGCCGGCGGATCCCCCGATCAAAGCGTTGCCGGTCAAAGGGGCTGGCCGGTGCCACTATGCCTACGGCATCTCCCTGCCGCAGTCTGTCCGGAAATATCGGATCTGCTGTCATCTCTGTGCCGCCTCCGCCCGCATGAACTATTTCGGAGCCTTAACAGCATGCGGTTTTGCGTAAAAAAACAATGCCGATTTCATTTATTCCTGCCTAACATCTAAACAAAAACCCCGAAACCGATTCCCTCCATTCAGACGGGACTTGTTCACATATTGAATTCGTCCTTTTTTCAATTCAACATTCAAACTTCAAAATTGTGTCTGAACGGCCTTTTCAATCAGACCTTACTTATACCTCAGGGGAGGCGCTCTTTCAACCCTGCTCTGCATTTTCTCCAAAATGAAAATACGGGACATCGCATCCAACTATAGTGACGTAAAAAAAAAATCAAAAACATCGATTCCAGTCTTGACATTCACCTGCCGAACCGGTATGTAGAATTCTCTCGTCGGGGCGTAGCGCAGTCTGGTAGCGCACTTGAATGGGGTTCAAGGGGTCGGAAGTTCAAATCTTCTCGCCCCGACCAAAATCTTACAATAATTAAGGCGGGTTAGCTATTAAGCTTTCCCGCCTTTTTTTTGGTTTTTTGCCAGGGGGCCAGTTGGAGGGCCAGTTCTAACGGCCATAGGGAACATAAAAAAATAATCCAAAAACAAAAAAACCGGCCCTCAATTACGAGAGTCGGTTTTATCATTTAGTGATAAAAAGCATTTTGAATCAATTCGATTCACTTTTAAAAACCTCGCAGACATGGTTCGGAGCGGCTGAGAATTCTTGATCGATAAAGATTTATATCCGACAGAGATCTTTTGGGATTGTATCATAAAAACATGCGGAAATTATTTTACCAAGATTATAAACCTGTCAGCTAAAGTTAATGACATTGACTCCAGCGTCAGTGACTGATCAGCCACCCACCGCCGGTTAATTTCAAATTCCGCCCGAGGCCTGTAAATAATGTGATACAAGGCGCCTGCCGTATATATTCCGAGCTTTCGTAACGAACCCAGGCGGGGATCGGCGCTTAAAAATGTAACGTTATTTTTGCGTGAACCCTATGCGTCAGGACCCCGACAGCCGCTTCAAAGAATAAACACCGTCAAGGCCGGAAATTAATTTGGGAATTTTATCGTTTTTTGACTGAAAATGATGCTTGAAGCGCTGGTAGTTTTGGGCGACAAATTCTTTTGTGCCGATGATGCCCGAATCGGAAAAGTATCTTGTACGGTACTTAAAGCGATCTACCGGGTTTATTTTGAAATCTTTGCTTCTCTCTTTTCCAATTGTCTTTTCAGCTATCTGGCATTCTTTTTCCTTGCTGCTTGCGCCTTTTTCATAAAGAAACTTTCGGTATAATCGGAGTCTTTCGTCTGCATCGAGAACATTGAACTCCTTAAGGCCGAAATCAAGGGATAAAAAACCATCCTTATTGTTGGTCTGGACATGGTATCCGATGGAATTCCATCGATACTCTTCCGGCTTTTCAACGATGCCGGCCCGCACGGGATTAAGATCGATATAGGCCAGGCAGTTGATAAGGGTCTGCCCGTTTTCAACGATAACGCTTTTAAATCGGTCTCCCCAGAAAAATCCCCGCCGGTTATGCCGCCGGTTGTAATATCGTGAGAAGCCCAGCTTGATCTCTTTTACAAATTCGGACAGACTGGACCATTTCGTCCGAAAAAAGGGAATCTGGCCTTCTGCGAAATCCCTTTCCTTCCCATAACCGATCTCGTATCTTTTTTTTATCTCTTTATCTGTAAAATCAGCTTCCGGCATCATGCGAGCCAGCATGTGAAAATGATTTCCCATGCAGCAAAAACCAAGTATTTCAGTAAAATAAATCTTTCGAAACCGATTTATCAGCGAAACGAGATGTTCTTTTTCCGCATCCCCAAAAGGAAAGCCATCTAAAGCTGTCCGGGACATTACATGATAAACAGCCTGCTCGTCTGTAATTACCATCCGGGATATCCTAGCCATAACGAACTCCTTTCTTATCTTTCGTCAAAAAAACAACCACACAGCTATCGATATCACATGGATATTTAAATGTCCATCATTATTACCCTGTCCCTATTACTTCTAAGCCGCCTGTACGGCGGTGAACTTATGAGAGGTAAAGGGATCTGCTCTTGATTTTTTCTAAACCGCCTGTACGGCGGTGAACTCTCTACTTCCGCTTCAGCCTCTTTGACTTTATTTCTAAGCCGCCTGTACGGCGGTGAACCCATAGAACCGGATCATCTGGCGTTACTTCCATTTCTAAGCCGCCTGTACGGCGGTGAACACTGGAGCTCTCATTAGAGTCTCACCCCTCATTTTCTAAGCCGCCTGTACGGCGGTGAACGGTTAAATGCAAATCCCCGATATTTATTTGTGTTTCTAAGCCGCCTGTACGGCGGTGAACACACCGTTATCATCCCATTCGGTACTTATTGTTTTCTAAGCCGCCTGTACGGCGGTGAACTGAAAAAACTTAAAGATTTAAGGTTAAGAAGATTTCTAAGCCGCCTGTACGGCGGTGAACAAATTCGATCTACCGGGAATCTTTTTGTGTATTTTCTAAGCCGCCTGTACGGCGGTGAACAGCAGGATAGAGGTATAGGGCTTTGATCTCGGATTTCTAAGCCGCCTGTACGGCGGTGAACCTGCTATTGGAGGCTCTGGATATTCACCTGGATTTCTAAGCCGCCTGTACGGCGGTGAACTGACAAATTGCCCCGTCTCTTGGTGCTGTTTCATTTCTAAGCCGCCTGTACGGCGGTGAACGTAGATCCAGAAGACGGGTTTATTGATCTTGATTTCTAAGCCGCCTGTACGGCGGTGAACACACCTCATAGGTTACTGGGCATTAGACGATGTTTCTAAGCCGCCTGTACGGCGGTGAACTGCAACATTACAATGAAAAAATAAAT
>CAZFXX010000287.1:0-4239 GCA_964522985.1 uncultured Desulfobacteraceae bacterium | reverse complement strand
ATGAGAACTAATATCAATATTAAATTATTAAATATCAATATGTTGTGTCGGAACAAGACTCTTGCGCTATAGAAAGACGTCTTCCACTGAAGAACCCCTGTTTTGTTTGAAGACACTGGCAGAATCAATCGGGTAAAGGCCGATGAGAATCTGCCCCTATACGGTTTGATGTGTATCAGAAACCGAATGCTGCCTGAAAGTTATACCCCGGATAAAAGGTGTTGCGAAATAACGCCATCGCTTTTTTTCAAAGGCAGGCAGATGGCAGAAAAAGGGGTTACTATGGCCAGTTATACCGCAATCACGACGTTGGCTGTTTGTTTTTGCCTTCCCGGGGGGATTACCACAGCTGCTGCGACGGCTGAAAAAAATTCTACCAAGACTGTTTCTCTGCAAAAGTTGGAAAGTGCCTGAACAAAGTGAGGATGATAGAATCGAAAAGTTGCTGCCAAAGGCAATATGGCAAACTCAACCTGAAAAAAGCACTTTATTATCATCGACACAAAGAAGCGTTGATTGAAGAAATGATGGCACAAAAAATTAAAATGAAGGCCTATAGGGTTGACTATTACCTGATCCGCGCATTCGGAAAAGAAATGAAAAAACAAGCCTCCCTTACAGGGTGAAAAATACCTTTTTTGAAATTACAATATTTTCGAATATCAACGATATGTCTTCTATTCTTTTTATGCATACCTTGCGTTTTTTGCCATAGACTGTTCCAACTCGTGTGCCTTCAATAAAAATGTTCACTTTTGGATGGATACCATTTAACACTTCAGTTTTCGCTTGCAAGAGGAAGCTAAAGTGTACTATGTAGGTTTGGCATCATTGCGGTCTTTCTTTGTTGTTGTTTTATGCGGTTAAATATCCGGATAAAACAGAAACAATGCTGCCGTGATTTGTTTCAAGTGTTATCTGGTACCGCCCCTGTTTAATCGGTGCCGCTGAGCTGTTGCCCATCTAGAAACGGCGTCTTTCGTCTAATTTTAGCGCTGACCGCTCGTTTTCGAATTCTTGAAATATCTTGATGTTACTGGGATTTAAAACCGGGCACCCTGCCTTGAACCCGAGTGAAATCCACCCCTTTGGACGGACACGAACGATATGAAGGAAGCCGGACAAATGCATGCTTTATCCAAGCGGTTCCATTGGCAGCAGGTTTTTTTTGACCGTCGTGATGTAGAATTGATCCAGATTATAAATGCCGTGAGTTGCGAAGACCAGGATCTGGCATATACCCGGAGGCAATATTACGCGTATTTTCATCCCCACGGCATAAAGGAGATGACCGAGTCAAAAAGTCTGCGGATTGCCTACGCAATGGTTCATCTGCTTAAATCACTGGAAGTCGGCAAAACAGACGATCGACTCAGTGCATTGCAGTCCCTGAAAGATGAGGTCCTGGATACGGCCGGAGGCGCATTGCCCAAGAATACGTCCCGGGTGTTGCTGCAAATCATGAAGGAGATGGCCCGCATCCGGAACGACGAAGACAAGCAGCTTAAACTGGCCCATGATTTTCGGATTACCGCCTCGGGCAAGCCCCTTTTTGTCCGAAAACAGCTCAAACGCTATCACTTGCTGGAGATGCCGGAAGAATGGAATCAGATCACCTTTGATGATCATGTCCACGATGCCAACACAAAAGGCCGTAAATCCTCCACCCACCTTGTCATGGATGCCTGGATCAAGGGTATTCGCAAGTTGCGGGTGATCCATTACAATTACATCGAACCACAGGTCGCCGCCGAACTTTTCCAGGCTGCCCGTATCCTGGAGATCGATCTTCGCATCGGTATTGAATTTTCAGCCCTTTACCGCAACCGGTATGCTCAGTTCATCTGGGGTCCCAGGGGATTCAAGGATGCCCATGAGTTTAGCCGCTTTTTGGAAAAACCGTCGGTAAAGGCGCTTTTTGACCGGGGACGAGCCGTATCGGTCTATCAGCAGGCGTATGTGACGGCTTTGCTGGAAGCGTTTAATCGGGTCCACCTGCCCGATATCAATCGTAAATTCGAAATCAGCATGACGCCCCTCAGCAAGGAGGCATTTCTCGGTTTTGTCGGCGAGGGACAGAGATCTATACTGCATCTTGAAAAATTCATTCATGAGAAATTGCTTTCGACCCTGCAGGCCAGGGCAAAAGACTTGATGGCTTGCTTTGAGCAGACCGACCCTAAAGAACAGGGCAGGATTTCCGCGTGGATTGAAAAGATTAATTGCCTGGACCTGGAGGCGGTGGTCGAAAAACATCTGAAGCCTTCAAACAATCCCGATATCCCGGACCCCATGATCGTGCGGGACGATCCAGACATTCCGGACCTGCTGAAACTTTCGCCGTTTGAATTGTTGCAGCATCTGGCGGCCTTTGGACATCGAATAACCCTGAATCTTACCGATCTGGGTGCAGAGGATGTGCTGGAGCTGCTTTACGACTGCAATGGAATGGTTTCCCGGCTGGAAATTTTTAATCTGAAAGACTGGACCGCTGATAAGACGACGCATATTCCGGCGATAAACCGGCTTCAGGAAGCCATCAACCGGCAAAACCCCATCGCCCTCAAACAGGTTATTCTTGAAATGATCGATGCGACCCAGTCGCTGACGTCCTCAAAGGCCATGGATCATGATCGAATCGCTAAATTGAACCGTATCCTCCATGATATCAGTGGGCTTCTTGCCATGTACAAGGGGCGGCCGATCAAGGCACGCATCGGCAGCGATTCCACCGGAAGGATTTCGCGAACCCACGGTATGGGCCTGGCAGTTATCGAGACCCTGCCGAAACGGGCCCGCCGGCAGATTGCCCGGGAAGCGGGTGCCGGCCGTAAAATTATCCCCGTGCAGATGACTGTCTACAGGCGTCAGACCCTGATCCCCGGCCGGCAGGCACGGAAAGGATCGGTCCCGGGGCCGGAACCTGTTGTGTCCCTGTCGTTCCTGCGCCGGTTCGGGTTTGTCCGGGTTCAGGATTGGGCGGTTCATGATGATGCCACGCAGATGGGCCAGCCGGGAAATATCGTCACCCTCGGGGGCATCGACAAACGAATCGATAACAGGCTCTGCCGGCAGGCATCGGCGGGCAGGGAAGGAGGGCGGCGTCTTTCCTGGACTTACCTGAATTCACACCTGCGAAACACCATAAAGGTTTTTATCGGATTTGTTCCGGCCCTGGCCACCTTTGCATTGACCAAAGACTGGTGGCTGCTGGCCTATGGCGGGGCCTTTATCTGGTTTGGTATAACGGGGTTGCGCAATATCCTCCAGTCCGTGCTCGGTGGGGGCGGGTTGCGTCGCTCGCCCCTTTTACGCTGGAACGCCTATGTGAGCTGGGACCGGATTGCCGACTCCCTCCTTTATACCGGTTTTTCCGTGCCGTTACTGGATTATCTGGTCAAGACGGCCATTTTAGATCGCGTTTTCAACATTAATACCGATACCCAGCCGGTGGCCCTGTACACGTTCATGGCCCTGGTCAACGGGATCTACATCTCCAGCCACAATGCGTTCAGGGGGCTTTCCAGGGGGGCTGTTTTCGGTAATTTTTTTCGCAGTGTCCTGTCCATACCCCTGGCCGTTTTGATGAATTTTTTTCTCGTGAATCTTTTGACTGCAGTGGGTGCCGTCGGAGCTAATTTCATTCTGCAACGGTGGGCTGCCATTATTTCCAAGGCAGCCTCAGATACGGTGGCCGGTATCATTGAAGGGACAGCAGACCGTTTCAATAATATTCGGTCCCGCATGCGGGCCTACACACACAAGCTTCATCTGATGCTGAATATTTATGCACAACTGGAGATGCGACTGCCTGAATACCCGGTGGCTGAACTTTTGGGCACCCCTGATCGATTCAGGGAAAAAGCCGATGCCGAAACCCGCGATATGGAAAAAATCCTGGCCATACATGCCCTGGACCTGCTTTATTTTTATATGTACCAGCCGCGTTCAAGAAGTGCACTGGTGCAGCTTATGGCTGTCCTTCCCGAAGAGGAACGAAATGTTTTCATCACGTCCCAGTTGACGCTTCGGCAAATGAGGGAGATCAGTCAGATGTTTATCGACGGCATGCTCGGCAAGGATTTTGCGAAAGCCCTTTCTTTTTATCTGGCAAGGTACGCAGATTACCTTAAAATGCTTGAAAAGCTGGCGTAATCGGGTTGTTCGATGGCCGTCCGCAGGGCCCGCATTATCCGAAACCATACTTTTGACGCAATAGTTTTCGGGTTTCCGGATTGA
>CAZFXX010000286.1:0-4243 GCA_964522985.1 uncultured Desulfobacteraceae bacterium | reverse complement strand
GTGTCAGTGAATTATTGTGTATGCGAATCAATGCAACACAAGCCGGTGTGTTGAATCGCGGCATTACCGCACTCCCCGGATTCAGAAAAAGAACGCCATTCTTAGTTTCAAGCGCCGGCCTATGGGTATGTCCGCTGATAACGGCACTGAATCCGGCGGTATCCGGTTCCCAATCAAGCGTTGAGAGGTCATGGAGGACGTACATCCGGGTTTTGCCGATTTCCACTACCTCGGTCATGGCAAGCGTGTCGGCCCATTTCCCGCGGTCCATGTTGCCCCGCACCGCCACAATCGGAGCGATTTTCCCCAGGGCTTCAAGAATGGCCGGCGTGTCGATATCACCGGCGTGTATGATCAGATCAACACCGCTAAAGGCTGTGAGCACATCCTCCGGTAACCGACCGTGGGTGTCTGAAACAACGCCTATCAGATATGAATTGGAATCTATTTTTTCCCCGGTCATGCTTTTAGATTTTCTGCCTGTTTTTTGTCGCTGGTCTGCTTTGGCAGTCTGGCGATAAAACCGTCCGGCCAGATTTGAGTTGCAATTTATTAAATTTTTGCATAAAATTTTAAAAAAAACAATTTATTAATTATCGCTTGGCAATATGGAGGTGAAAATTGATCAATAAGGCAATTCTGGTGGGCAGGCTTGGACAGGATCCCGAAATCCGTTACACGGCCAGCGGTGTGGCTGTGGCAAATTTCAGTGTTGCAACAACGGACAGGTGGAAGGACAAAAACAGCGGCGAGATGCAGGAACACACCGAATGGCATCGTATCGTGGCCTGGAGGAAACTGGGCGAGATCTGCGGTGAATATCTGGCTAAGGGCAGGCAGGTTTACATCGAGGGCAAGATACAGACCCGTCAATGGGAAGACAAGGACGGCAATAAACGCTATACAACCGAGATCGTGGCCAACGAAATGAAAATGCTCGGTTCCAAAGATTCCGGAGAGGGACAACGGTCGGCCGATCCGGCGGTGGTACCCGAATATAGTGGCCCCCCCCTGACTGAAGATAAGGATGATGAGATCCCGTTTTGAGGAATACCTCAATAAATTTTAAAGTTTGATACAAAAACCCCCATTATTACGGGGTTTTTTATTCAGTTCCCAGCAGTTGGTATCCATTTTTACTCAGTTGTCAATCTGCTCAGTGAAATGCACAATAGAAGAGACAACGGCAAACCGCAAAAAATGCGGGGCGCAAAGTCACGTCATTTGCATATTTCATTGTACCGACAGAACATGGAAGCGTTTTGGAAAACACTCAGACCTATATTAAATTGAACCGATTTCGAATCAAATATTTTTATCCATTCGATATTATAGAATATTTGCCATAAATAGGCTTGAACCGAAATAGACTCATTTCTAACTATTCAATTTTATACAGTTTTATTTTATTCTTGAGTTGTTTTCGCCTCAATATCTCTTCGCCTCAAATCCGTTGACACCTGCCACTGTTCATAACCCATTAATTTTTAAGTCAAAACATCCTAATATAGGCATTGGCACACACGTTGCATTAATCTATCCTGCCGGTGACGGTCACCGGCAAAAGCAGACGCTCCCAAATTGGTTTCAAACATTTTCATAAACTGCGGTATGACCTTTGACTTCGGCCAACGGGTAATGGACAGTGAATTTGCCCGGATGATCAAATATGCAATGAGCGGTATACCGATTACCGACGAAACACTGTCGGTGGATGTTAAAAAGGGAATCGGTCCTTTCAGTGATTTTTTCAGTCATGAAAATACCTACAAATATATGCGATCCCAGTCCCGGTCAAAATTGATCGACAGACGGGTTCGTCAGAGATGGGAAGATGCGGGCAAAACCAACCTGCATCAGCGGGCCCTGACTGAAGCGATCAATATTCTTGAGAACCACAAACCGACACCACTGCCCGAGGGCATACCTGAAAAGCTTAGAAAAATTATTAAGACCGCCGAGGCGGAACTTGGACTATAAAATAAATATGGAGGAAACGATGAGTACAGAAACCAACGAAAAGATCCAGGAATTACGGACAAAAGTCATCCCTAACGCCCATGCCAGTGTGAATGCCTGTTACGTGGAATCGGCGAAAGGCGCCATCCTCACGGATGTGGAGGGCAAGGAGTATATCGATTTTGCCGGGGGCATAGCCGTGATGAACGTGGGCCACAGTCATCCCAAAGTGGTTGCCGCCATAAAGGCGCAGGCTGAAAAATTTACCCATACCTGCTTTATGGTCAACCCTTATGAATCCGCGGTCAAACTAGCCAAAAAACTTTGTGCCGTTACACCCGGTGATTTTTCCAAAAAAGCCCTGTTTGTCAACAGCGGTGCCGAGGCTGTGGAAAATGCGGTCAAAATTGCCCGGTACTACACCAAACGTCAGGCCATCGTGGTGTTTGAAAATGCCTATCACGGCCGAACTATGCTGACCATGACCATGACCGCCAAGGTCAAACCCTATAAGTGGGGCTTTGGCCCCTTTGCACCGGAAATCTACCGGGCCCCTTTCGGGGATATCGAGGCCTTAAAGGATTTTTTCATCACGGGTATCGATCCTGAAAGCGTCGCAGCTATCATTGCCGAACCTGTCCAGGGCGAAGGCGGATTCATAGCACCGCCCAAAGGTTATTTCCAGGACGTGGCCAAGCTGTGCAAAGAACACGGCATTTTGTTTGTGGCCGACGAAATTCAAAGCGGCATGGGCCGCACCGGCAAAATGTTCGCCATCGAGCACTGGGGTGTTGAGCCGGACTTGATAACCGTGGCCAAGAGCCTTGCCGCCGGCATGCCCTTGAGTGCAGTAGTGGGCAAGGCCGAAATTATGGATTCCGTACATCCGGGTGGCCTGGGCGGTACTTATGGGGCCAACCCCGTCTGCTGTGCGGCCGGTCTGGCTGTAATGGATATATTTGAAGAGGAGAACCTGCTGGAAAAGAGCAAAAAACTCGGTGACACACTGCTGGCCCGGTTCGAGCAATGGCAGAAAGATTTTGCCCTTGTGGGCGAGGTCCGGGGCCTGGGCGCCATGCTGGGTGTAGCCCTTACTATGGCGGACGGGACCCCTGCGACAGACGAGGCCAAAAATCTGTCGACCTTTTGTTATGAAAAAGGCCTGATCATTCTGGTGTGCGGCATTTACGGCAATGTCATTCGGGTGCTGACACCCCTTGTCATCGCGGATGAGCAGCTTGAAAAAGGCCTTTCCATCATGGAAGAGGGTCTTACGGCCATCAGCGCGTAACTATTATCCGAACAATGGCTGTGCGTCCGGTCGCTGTTCGGCCCTTTACCGAAGCAAAGGAGAGAACAATGGGAAAAATATTTACCCGTTACGGCGACGGAACCCCCGTAGAACTGAGTGAAAGCGAGATCATGGAAGATCTGCGGACCGGCACCGAAGATGCTGCCGATCGCGGCAATATCCCGACCCTGACAGACGATGACCTCAAACACTTGCTGAATATCTTCAAAATGCCCAATAAATTTGTAAGTGTTGAGCCGGGCAGCGAGGTCATTATGAGCTATGATGCCGGAACCCTCAAGATCCGGCGGGTAGGGGTCAACGTGGACCGGATTCAGGCCCTGCAGATCTATGAAAAACTCATGGGCGCCGACACCATGGAGCTGTGCCATGTGGATTACAGCTACAAGCCCTTGAAGCCCATCGTCACCATGGAACAGCCGATCCTGGAGCAGGCCCTGCTCAGCACCCACATCCCGCTTTTTTACGGGGCCATGCCCAACCTGGGGCTCTACAGCCAGCCCGACGGTCCCTTTCCGAACCCGTCCGAACTGCTGCCCAGCGGCAAGATCGATGAGGCCAGACAATCTTTGGAAAACACCGTGGAAGATGCGGTCAAAGATATCGTGTTTGTGGCCAGCGCCATGTACGAATCCGGGGCCGACGGCATCAACCTCGATACGGTGGGCGCTGCCGGGGATGCCGACTTTCTGGCATCTCTCATGGCTGCCGAGAAACTCAGGGCAAAATACCCAAAAATGTGCATCGAGCTGGGCATGGCCGGGGAGTTTATCCTGGGCATGCACGGTCAGCTGGAATATAAGGGCGTGCGCCTGGCCGGGCTCTATGCCCACGATCAGGTCAAGCTGGCTGAAAAAGCCGGGGTAACCATGTTCGGTCCGGCGGTCAACACCAACACCAGTGAGTCGAGCCCCTGGAACCTGGCGCGGGCCATCACCTTCATAAAGGCCTGCGGTGAAACAGCCACCATTC
>CAZFXX010000285.1:0-4277 GCA_964522985.1 uncultured Desulfobacteraceae bacterium | reverse complement strand
CGCCTTGAAGGCAAACCAAAATCCTTCGCAATCTTTGTTCAATTTATTTCACTTCCGATCCTTAAAGGCACTTTGCAATTCACGGCACCAGGCTCGATCCGCAAATACCGGCACCCGTTTTCGGGTAACCACGGTCACAAAATAGACATGGTCCGGTCCATCCCACCGCTCGGGTATATGCGCCATGCCATCTCTATTTTATTCGCACACCATGATACCGCTTAAACTGATCATAAAATTTCCATCCCAATCAGAATAATGATAAGCCCCTGAAATTTGATTGTTTTCAATTGTAATGGAAATGTCCGGCAGATCGGAATACGCTTCAGGATCAGGAGAAAAATTACTTCCATCGGAAGATTTAAGATAGAAAGTATTCGGCCAACCAGAAAACCCTGACAATGTTACGGATGTATATATGGGGAGATTTTGGGAAATGTAAGCCATATATAAGCTACCTGAGTTCGGGGTCATTCCATCAGCAGCCCATATTCCCTGACCTGAACAGATTGTATTATCAGAAAGGTATGTCCCATCAGCTTTTTTAACGTTTGTCAGCTCCTGGATATAGCCGTTTCCTGAAGCATCCGATCTAGTGTTTTTTACAGTACCAATGCCTTTGGCCTTATAACTAATATTGCATATTCCATTATGACTTCTTTTTTGAAGTATTTTTATGCAGTCGTTAAATGTTCCAGCCGGAACGGTCACATTCTCTATGCCAAGGAATGTATACTCTCTGTATCTGATTTTGTTGTATGAATTAGTAAAAATATTCAGAATTTTATCATCTGTTTTTATACTCCTCAATCCAATGACAACTGGTGGATCATACCAGTCATACGTCTCATCACCACCCCACTTATAGCCAAGGTATTCTATCTTGGCGTCGCCGATAACAGAGTAGTCGACATCCCCGGCCCACATCCCGGCTTCGATTGTTGAAGCTAAAACCGCCTGTTCATTAACGGTTTCGTTGGCAAGGCTGTGTACACCAACCCCTGTTCGGACTTCTCCAGACGCATACTCAATCTCACGATAGTAATATGTGCAACCAGCCTGCTCCATGTATTCCTCCATATCGTATGTCAGGGAATCCGAGGAAGTTGCTGTCTTCATACCGGATGTTACCTGAAGGGCATGCACCGCTTCTTCAAGCCCGACCTGCCCGTCATTATTGATATCCCCCACCGTATCTGCCCAGACAACACCGTAACACCCCAAAAAGAATACCAACACAAAAATAAGCTTTTTCATATCTGACTCCTCTGTAAATAATTTTAGGTTACACACCCGGTTCAACAGGCGGGTCAACGCCATCTTCCCCACAGCCGCATTCTTTTTCATCATCATCCCAGTCATCACATTTTGTCGGATAGTCCGGGTAATTGTGTTCATCATCATTCCAGTCGGTGAGAGATCCAATGATATCTTCATCCGGATCAAGGCCGCCGTTACTTTCCATCGGATCGTTCAGGAGCCTGGGATAGGCGACGAATTCCTCCTTGTAGTCGAAGACCTTGGCATTGGAAAAAATATTGTCGGTGAGAGAAAGATACCCCTTGGGGCCTGTCTGAACAGCACCCGTAATCACAGACATATCACCGAAAGGGCCTGGACGAAATTGAAACCACATAAAGAGAAGAATAACTGGATAAAAAATTCCGCAGGCAATTTACAGATTGAATTGTTTATGATTTCAAAATAACCACTATAATCTGTTCAAATTGCATGCAATAATCATACCGCACTACCGCTCAAGGTTGTACATTTGCAACCATCTAATAATCATAATAATTAAAGCTTACCGTGTAATTATCATTTTATGATAAACTTCAAATTGTGAAGTTTATTACATAATTTATTGGGAAATTATGAAATTTATTCCATAATTCAAATATTGACCGCCATTTAAGACGACCCTATGATCAGGCATCAATTACAGATGGGAGTTGCACAAACAACGGAGAATTATCACAATTTTGGCATTGAGACGATTTTTGAATCTTATTTGCCCGAAGGAAGATTTAACACCGCCCCGGGGCGGAAGATGCCGTTTCTGAATGGGCAATACAATAGGTTCGGGTACGATCACGCCCGGTGGAACGCCATATATTAATGAATTGACGCCTTAATGATAGGTAAGTATATTCAATGACATCAAACCAGACGCTGCGTAAGACGGCCCGGCCGTTAGAATCATTTACTCTGTGGGCTTCGTGTTTTGTGGTATAAAATTATAATGCTGATGTAGCAAAAAAATTGCGTCTTACTTTATACAGGTAAGGAGGAAATAATGAAATTCCCATATGGCGTATCCGATTTTAAAAAAATTAATACGCAGGGTTATTTTTACTGCGACCGAACAGAGAAAATTAATCTCCTTGAAAAATCTGATTCCCAGCTTTTTATTCGTCCCAGGCGTTTTGGAAAGAGTCTTCTCCTTTCAATGCTGGAAAATTATTATGACGTGGCCAAAAAAGACGAATTTGAGTCAATTTTCGGCAATTTAAAAATCGGCAAAAATCCGACACCATTACGAAACTCATATTTTATCTTGAAATTCGATTTTTCCTGCGTTGATTCCACCGGAAATGCTGAAGCGGTGAAAAAGGCGCTGTTTAATCACATCAACGGTTGTATTGAAGAATTTTATGCTTTTTATAACTATAAAGGGTATGACCTGCCTCAAATTAAAGTCAACTTTGACGATGCGATATACTCTTTAAAATCCCTGGTCAGTTCAGTCCGCATGACCCCATACCCGGTTTACCTTCTCATAGATGAGTATGATAATTTTGCCAATACGGTAATGATGGGTGTACGGAGCGATAAAAAAAGATATGAAGCGCTTGTACATAATGAAGAGCCCTTGAGAACTTTTTTCAAGGCTGTAAAATCCGCCACATCAGGTTCCATGTTTGACCGAGTGTTTATAACGGGGGTCTCCCCTGTTGTCATGAGCGATATTACCAGCGGATATAATATTGCCAAAAATATCTATTTTGAGCCTGAATTTTTTGATCTGTGCGGATTCAGACGAAATGTAATTGAGGGTGTGATTAAAAAAATCGTTGATAATTGTGGTTTTGAAAAGAGAAAAATCCGGGAAGCTGTAAATCTGATGCAGACCTATTATGATGGATATTCTTTTTCCCATACGGTTGATGAAACTATTTATAATCCAACGCTTTGTTTATACTTTTTTGAACAGTTTGAAAAGTCATGCAAATATCCAAGAAAAATGCTCGATTCAAATCTTGCAGTGGATGAATCAAAACTTGAATATATCGCTCAGATTTCCAAAGGAAGAGATCTTTTAATGAATCTGATGCAGAAAAATCATGAAGTTACCATATCCGATATTGAAGACCGTTTTGGTGTCAGGGAGATGCTGGCGGATAAATCCGAAGGCAATACTTTTCTGGTCTCTTTTCTCTATTATTTTGGTGTGTTGACCATTTCAGAGGACACAGAAAATCTTGAAGTAATCTTAAAAGTGCCGAACCTTGTCATGAAAAGCCTTTATGTAGATCGAATTCATAAAATGCTGCTGCCTGAACCCGACGACAGGGATGATGGTAGAGACGCTGCAAAACTTGTTTATCAAAAAGGAGATATGGCGCCTTTGTGCCGGTTCATTGAAAACAGATATTTCAAGGTTTTTCATAACAGGGACTATAGATGGGTAAATAAGTTGACGGTAAAAACAGCATTTTTAACCCTGCTTTACAATGACATTATCTATATCATGGATTCTGAAACTGAAATTGATCGCAGGTATGCGGATCTGACCATGATCATCCGGCCGGATAAAAGATATGGCAAAGTATTTGATGTTTTAATTGAATTCAAGTTTGTAAAGCTTAAAGATGCCGGAATAAGTGCCGATAAAGCACAAAAGCTGTCTGAGGATGAACTGATGCAGATTCCTGAAATTGCAAATCAGCTAGCAGATGGTGAAAACCAGGTGAAGAAGTATGGAACAAAGCTTGAACAAAAATATGGAAACCTGAGGCTGCAAAAATTTGTAGTGGTGGCGCTGGGGTTTGAGAGAGTCTGTTTTAAAAAGCTGGATTAAGTTAATCAGGTGTGGGTTATCCTGGTGTCTTTGCGTCTTTGCACGAAAATCATTTTTTTCGGGTTTATCCGGGTATTGTTCCTTTAATTACTTAACTCAGGCATTTATAAAGGGCTCGGTATCATCCGCAAGCTGGCTTATCAGAGGCTGGGGCACGGCCGGGGACTGGGCCAGGGTGATGCCCCGCATGATCAGG
>CAZFXX010000284.1:0-4289 GCA_964522985.1 uncultured Desulfobacteraceae bacterium | reverse complement strand
TTTTTTCCGAACATCCTCATTCACAAATATTTCTGTAGCTGTTATTTGCATTGTTGTTGTTCATTAAGTAGGTAATAAAGGGGTATTATGTTTTACAAACAAATGATGTTGATGATCAATTTCAAATTTTGTGTAAATTATATCATGTGAATGTGTTTTTTAAAGGTAGTATAAATACACAGTGTCATATCTTGTATGTTTGAATAAGAAGATATACTATTCAGGATGTGAAAATACTTATGAAAGAGGGGAGGCGACCTTAAGTAAAAACGAGGGAAAAGTGATAGATTGTTATTGGGCTTTTTCCTAACAAACGGTGATGAATGGAGCGGTAACAGAGGGCTAATTCTTCAAGAATTTTTTCATTTATCCAACAACCATTTTTGTATATCTGGTAGTCTTGGGGAGCATTATTGATTTTTTCATTTGCTTTCTGAGCCCAGTAATCAGGGGTATGGGACTGAACATACCCCAGCATTCCTCCTTCACTAACATCCTGCCCGTAATCACCTGCTAAAAACTTACCCAGGCCGTTTGATCCGAGGTAGTTGCCAATCGAATGCGTACCCGAAGAAAGACGCTTGGCTTCGAAAGGAAAGCGGGGGTGGGGGCCACACTGGACTCTTATAACGACAATGTCCAAGCGATTACGACGCTTTCCTCTACGCCCTGCTATATTAATATGATATTCTTCATGTACGTAAAAGCGCCATACCCATTCAGGATAAGTACGGTCTTGGAGTACGGCGTTAATTTCTTTTGCAAGTTCGCCGGTAATATCTTCTTCTTCCGCAGTCTGGTACTCTGAAGCGTTAAGCCGGTCATATCCCCACTTTAACAGTTGAAATACCTGCTTTCGAAAGACTCGCCGGTAATCTTCACTGTCATCGTTTTTAGTGGCTTGTTTTTTTAGGTCTTTATCGGCAACCATCAGCTAATGGCTCCGCTCAAGGTGAGTTTTTCAGCAATAAATTCGTCCGCATCTAACAAGGCTTGACTTTTTAACCAGCATAGCCGCTGGCGTGGTTTTACCAAGTATGTTGTGCGTCCTTCAAAAATCTTGAGGTTGTGATTAAAATAAATCCATTGGCCCTGGCTGGTTAAAAGATTTGATTTCAGCTTGTCAAATTCCTCCCTGGTTTTTTGATCTTTGACCTCAACAATAGTTACCGGTCCGGCGGGAGGATTATAGGGGTGTTCGACTTTTACTATGGCTAATTCATTGTTATAGAACACCATTACTTGATGCTGGTCTTTTATATCGGCGTCTAAAAAATTATCGAGTTCTGCCTTTAACGCACTGGCATATTTATGGATTTCGTCTTTATTTGCATGGTTGAGCGCCTCTTTTGCAAGCCTGCCTTCATTCAGTTCCTTTCGAACAAACAACAAATCTTCAATGACCCATCTTTCGGATCTATTAATTCCGAGCAAGGCATAAACGGATTCGTTTAACTGGTGCTTTAAGCGTTTAGTATCTTGTAGTTTTCGGGGACCATCAAATATAGGCTCTTTAGACCCTGAAAAAGATCTCAAAGATGCTTCGGCCAATTCATCATAAAGACAGGCCCAATCAAAAAGTTCTTCGGTTGATAGATCATCGATTGGGATTGGAAGCTTTTCTAAATCGGTTTTGTTCGGTCGGTCTCTTTCGATTCCCCAGAAGGTTGAAGATAAAAACTGCTGGTAAACTGCAAAGTCCGAGTTCAGATAAAGCGCCAGCGCTTTCAAAAGGTTCACTTGCGAAGCCTTTCCGGCGATGCCGATCTGCCGTGGAGGAACCACAAAAAAATCATTTGAAAATACGGCAAACTTTCTTGCTGCATGAACGATAATATGAGGTGGATAACAGATTTGGAGTGGAATTTTCCCTCTGCCTTTACGCACCCACGCGCGATCTGAATCTATACGTTTTAAGGCTTGTTCGGGGATAGCAAAAATCTCATCTTTCCCGATAAGGACAGTGATATCGAGCTCTTTTTTCCTTTCTATTTCCTGAAGGTATTCAACAGGTTCATCTGCTTTTTCGTTGCGAAGTTCAAGCCCAGGATGAATTTTCAACCCATGCTTCTTTTTATATTCAGAAAGAGAAGGAAAACGCTTGGCCAACGAATTCAAAAGGAACCGGTCTCGCGGTGAACCCCACATCGAAAGCTTCCATGGCATGCTGCTGCCCGTAGCCGCTTCAGACGGATGTATTTCTTTTATTTCGTTTGCATTTACAATAACCGTCCACAGCATCTCACGTTTTTTTCTATTTGTTTCGTATCGCTTCAATTGGTTTATTGCAAACGGCGCATACGTGATAACGCGTGAGAGTGAAATACCATTCTCCTGAAAATAAGAGTAGAAGAAAGCCGCGGCCGGGCTCTTAGCCCCTTGAAATAAAAGGTGTCGTAGATTGGCAAAATTCACCACGCACCAAACGTTCATCGTGCTGAAAAATTCTTGTCTGAATTTCTTGGCAGTCTTAAACAGCGTACCGGCGGGCAGCAATAGGCCGATTACCCCTTGCTCTGATAGATGTTGGCTCGCTTCCCAGGCAAAAGCTTCGGCCAGTTGATTGCCGCTGACGGGAAGACGATTTTTATTTTTCTTGATCCAAGCTAAAGCAGCTTTATCGCCTTTTCCCAATTTTTTAGGGTTTAGCTGCTTCCATGGCGGGTTCCCAATGATCCAATCGTACCCTTGTTTGGGTTTGGCGGTTTGCCAGCTTGCTTCGGGATCAAAAAATCCATCATCGCAGCAGAAAATATTCTGGTTTTGCAATGGAGGTAAAACAAAATTGCTGTAAGCCGGATTTTCCAAATCTGGGGGATCAACATAATCAAGCAATGTTAGGATTAGGCTGAGTTCAGTCACTCCACACGCATCTTTATCTACATCTACTCCATAGATATGATCGGTCAATAGCTTTTTCAAGTCAAACGGCGATAAGTATTTTTTGGGTTCCCGTTCAATTTCGCGTTCTATAAGCCTTCGATAACATTGGACAAGAAATGCCCCCGACCCGCATGCAGGATCGCAAATCTTCATGCCTTTACGAATCGGACGCTTTGCATCAAGCTCGTCTAAGATAAAGTTAACCAGATGTATCGGTGTATAATAAGCGCCCTGCCCACGGCCTTTTCCTTCGGCGTGCAAGAACTGCTGGTAAACAATAGACAAAGTTTCTATTGGGATGTGTTGGAAATCATAAGCCTTGAAATCCAAATGCATTTGCCTGGTTTGCGGATCGTCACCGGAAAAGGTTCCAGCTACCATTTGTATATGGTCCAGACCGGGAGAACTATGCCCTTGTTTTGGGATAGGAAACAGGGTGCCGTTTAGCCAGTTATCGAGCCGCTCGATAACGTTATGAAATCCGGCCAAACTGGCATTTCTGCCGAATATGGTATTTTTTTCAATCCCCCATTGTGAAAGCTTGCGGTCCGAAAGGATACCACGATCTTTCAGATAATGGAGATAAACATACTTGCCGATAAGAGCATGGGCAGTGTTTCTCGGCATGTTATGACTTTGCAACCATGCGCTAAGGTTTTTGAGATTTTCCAGTAATTTTGTATCCACGCGCTTTTCTTGGGCTACGGCCTTTCCCCATTTTTGCCATATTGCTCCACTATTAATAGCGCTGGCTTTGAATTCCGATAGATTCGATAATACCGCATTTGCCGTCTTCGCGATTTTTAAAATGCTTTGGTCTTTCTCTTTTTCGACTCGAGGATTGTAATTGAAGCTTGGGTATAGGCGATAAGTTTTAGGTGTTTCAACTATAAGGAAGGGAACGATATTTTGATTCCACACCAATTTGTGAAGTGTGGCCGCTTCTGCCTCGGAATTAGACTTACAGACATAGACGATGGGGAGAATGATTGGGCCTAAATTAAGGTTTGGGTCGTTTCCTTGCAACGTATATACGCCATCCAAACCGCATTTTTCTTTGGCCAAGCGAAAAGCGTGCGAATAAGCAAGATGTGCATTAAGACGGGAACCGGTGAGATAATATGATGAGTCGGAGTATTCGAGGATATTTAATAAGTCTTGTATATTCATCAACCGGGTTCCTTAATCAATTATCGGAACTTACCGCTCCTGTATAAACAGGTATTATAAAACATCTTGGGTGTCAAGGGAATAGTGACCACAATATATTGATCAATTCCTGGAGATTACAATATACAATTATAGTAAAATTATTTTTTCTTGAAAATTTTATTCACTATAACCCGAAAAACACCGTACCCAAGACCGACATGATTAAAACCATTATCATGAAAATGAAATCTAGT
>CAZFXX010000283.1:0-4319 GCA_964522985.1 uncultured Desulfobacteraceae bacterium | reverse complement strand
GGAAGGATTTGGCCTGCTCGAATTTTATACCCAGGAAATATCCCGTATAGAGGGGGTCCAGTCTGTTGAGACATTTGTGGTCTACAAAAGTTATAACCTGATGGTCCCTTATATATTTTAAGGGTTGTTGCATTTTGTTAACTCTCAAGATAAAGGAAAATGCTATGGAAGAAATCAAGAAAACATTTTTGCACAAATGGCACGCCGACAACGGCGGAAACCTGGTGGGATTCGGTGATTACGAAATGCCATTGTGGTATTCGAGTGTCAAGAAAGAGCATTTGGTGGTTCTCACCAATGCGGGCATGTTCGACACCAGCCACATGGCGGTGGTAATGGCCAAAGGCCCGGATGCTTTTGACTTGATTCAGCTTTGTTTTACCCGTGATTTAAATGCCTGTATCGGTAAGGACAAGTTGCCGATTGCTGCCGGCCGCTGTGTTTATGGCGCATACCTGGACGAAAACGGGTATTCCATTGACGACGCGATCATTTACAAGATCACAGATGAAGAGTATATGATCGTGGCCAACGCCGGTATGGGCGGCGCGATTGCAGAGCACATGGAGGCAAGCAGGGGTGACAAACAGGTCAATATTACCGATTTGACCGACAATCTGGGCAAATTCGATATCCAGGGGCCCATGTCCGTCAAAATTATGCGGAAAGTGCTTAAAGACCCTGAAAAAATTTTTGATAAAATGGTCTATTTTTCATTCAAGGGCCATTTTGATCCATCTTCTCCGTTTGCTCAGCAGGTTCAGCTCAAGGACGGCACGCCTTTGCTGCTTTCCCGGTCCGGTTACACCGGTGAGGTCGGTTTTGAAATTTTTATCGCCCCTGAAGCCACGGTAAAGGCTTGGGAAATGATCATGGAAGCCGGCTTAGAATTCGGTTGCCTGCCCTGCGGCCTGGCCTCCCGGGATTCTCTCAGGACCGGGTCCCTGCTGCCTCTTTCGCACCAGGATATCGGCCACTGGACCTACCTCAACCATCCCTGGTCTTTTGCATTGCCGTATACGGCGGATGGCAGTGGTTTTACAAAGGATTTTATCGGGGCAAAAGCCCTTGCCGCGGCCAGAGACATCGCCGATCACACCATTGCCTTTGCCGGCAATGACCTGCGCAAGATCGACGCCCACACCGCCAAAGTACTGGATGCCGACGGCAATGAAATCGGTACGGTCCTGACCTGTGCCACCGATATCGCCATTAGCCGCGTCAATGGCAAAATCTACTGCATTGTCAGTCCTGACAAGCCTGAAAATTTCAAGGCCAAAGGACTGTGCTGCGGATATGTGAAAGTGAAGACCAGGCTCGGCGTTGGCGATACCATTATACTGCAGGACGACAAGCGCAAGCTGAAAGTGATTGTCGCCGAGGACATCCGGCCGGACCGAACGGCACGCAAACCGTTGAAAATTTTTATGTAAAATAAAAGACCCGGCTGCGCTGAACCCGCAGCTTTGAATATCCAGATGCCTGGTTGCGGCAAAGATTTTAGCCGCGGCCGCCAGACCTCAAAAAAAAATTAAAAAAGGAGAACAAGCCATGAGCAAAGAAATCAATGAACTGAATTTTCCCGGAGATGTCAAATATACAAAGGACCATGAATATGCGCTACTAGAAGGTGATACGGTCAAGGTCGGCCTTGACGATTATGCCCAGGACCAGCTTGGTGATATCGTTTTTGTTGAAATGCCTGAAATAGGGGATACCTTTAAGCAAGGCGATGTTTTTGCCACCGTTGAATCGGTCAAGGCGGTTTCCGAGTGCTACATGCCCGTCGGTGGTGAAATTACAGCCATCAACGAAGAACTCGAAGATGAACCTGAGCTGGTCAACAGCGATCCTTACGGCAAAGGTTGGCTGGTTGAAATTAAACCCGGTGACGTTGCCGAGATGGATACCCTGATGACCAGTGAGGCCTGTCTGGCCTCGTTAAAGGCGGAATAAACTTTAAGAAAGGAGAACAAACCATGCAATATTTGCCACATACCGATGAAGACATTGTCAAAATGCTTCAGGTAGTGGGGGTTGACAGCATAGACGATCTTTTCCCGACGATACCGGAGGACTGCCGGTGTCAGGGCGCCCTTGACCTGCCTGAGGCCATAACGGAATGGGAGTTGAATGCCCATATGGATCAGCTTGCCGCTAAAAATGCCATTTCCCCCGAGTACAAGGTATTCATGGGGGCCGGCAGCTATGACCACCATATTCCGGCTTCTGTCAAATACCTGGCGAGTCGTAGCGAATTTGCCACGGCCTACACCCCGTATCAGCCTGAAATGAGTCAAGGTACTTTGCAGGCGATCTACGAATACCAGACACTGGCCTCCCGATTGATGGGCACAGACGTCGCAACTGCGTCCCACTACGATGGTGCCACTGCCCTGGCGGAATCCCTGCTCATTGCCGTACGTAAGTCAAAGAAGAACAAAGTGGTGATATCAAGCACGATCCACCCCCATTATCGCCAGGTGATCGCGACCTATTTTGAACCCACGGGATTGGAAATCGTGGAATTGCCCTATCTGGCCGACGGCACCACCGATCTATCCAAACTGGACGAAATCGAGGATTTCGGAGCCGTGGCCATTCAATCCCCTAATTTTTTTGGCTGTATCGAAGACTTGAAGACCGCTGCGGAAAAGGCCCATTTTCAAAAGGCGATTTTTATTGCCGGTTTTACTGAAGCCCTGGCCTATGGGTTGCTCAAAAGTCCGGGCAGCCTTGGGGCCGATTTTGTCGCCGGTGAAGGCCAGAGCCTGGGTATCGCCCGCTCCTTTGGCGGACCGGCCCTGGGTATGCTGGGCAGCATTAAAAAATATCTCAGATTGCTGCCCGGTCGTTTGATTGGCAAGACGAAGGACGTCGACGGGAAAGATGGTTTTGTCTTGACACTGGCCACCCGTGAACAGCATATCCGTCGGGAAAAAGCCAGCTCCAACATCTGCTCCAATAACGGTCTTTGTGCCCTGACCGCGGCCATTTACATGGCGTCACTTGGGGGCACAGGATTACGTTCGCTTTCCCGGCTTAATCACGACAAGGCCGAGTACCTTAAAAAAGAGTTGAAAACCGCAGGCTTTGATATTCCCTTTGCCATGGCGACATTTAATGAATTCGTCGTGAAATTTCCGGCAGGATTTGATGTTGCCTACAACCGTCTTCTGGATAAAAAAATAGTGGCGGGCGTGCCCCTGGCAAAATATTATCCCGAACTTGCCGACCACTATCTGTTGTGTGTTACGGAGACCATGTCCAAAGAAAATATGGATACCTTGGTCAAGGAGGTGCAGTCATGACTGAAAGATTAGGTACAACCGGCTTGGTGTTAAATGAAAAATTGCTCTGGGAAAAAGGTGCCCCGGGCCGTTGCGGCATGTCTATCCCCAAGAGCGATGTGGATGCCGCCCCCCTGGATGAATCCCTGGTGGGCGAGGGCCCGGACTTTCCGGATTTGAGCGAAGTCGACGTGGCAAGGCACTACACCCGACTGAGTACCTGGAATTTCGGTGTGGACACCGGCATGTACCCGCTGGGGTCCTGCACCATGAAGTACAATCCCAAAACCAATGAACGACAGGCGGCCCTACCCGGTTTTGCCGGGGCGCATCCGCTACTGCCGGACGAGCTTTCCCAGGGCGTCCTCCAGATGATGTATGAGCTGGAACAGCACCTGGCGGAAATTTCCGGCATGGACGCCTGCACCCTGCAGCCGGCAGCCGGGGCCCATGGTGAAATGGCCGGCATGCTGGTCATTCATGCCCATCACCAGGCCAACGGCCACCAGCGCTCCAAGATCCTCATGCCGGATACGGCCCACGGCACCAATCCGGCCAGCGCTGCTCTGTGTGGTTATAAACCGGTGCCGGTGCCGGTGGCTGACGACGGTATTATGGCCCTTGAGGTTATCGAGGAACTGATGGACGAGGAAGTGGCCGGCATTATGATCACCAACCCCAACACCCTGGGTCTGTTTGAGGAAAATTTCAAGAAAATTGCCAAGATCATCCATGCCAAGGGCGGGTTGATCTATGCCGATGGTGCCAACATGAATGCCGTAATGGGTATTGTCCAGATGGGCAAAATCGGCGCGGACGTGATTCATTATAATCTGCACAAAACCTTTTCCACGCCCCATGGCGGCGGCGGTCCGGGCTCCGGCCCCATCTGCGTTAAAAAGAACCTTGAACGCTTTCTGCCGGCACCCCAGGTGATCAAGGACGGCGATACTTACAGAATCAAGGAGGATCTGCCCGATACCATCGGCAGAATGATGGCATTCCACGGTCATGTCGGCGTCATGCTCA
>CAZFXX010000282.1:0-4319 GCA_964522985.1 uncultured Desulfobacteraceae bacterium | reverse complement strand
CCTATTAAAGTCAGCAGTCGCAAAAAAATACCGTGACGGAATCCGTGAACAGCGGATAGTGCTTGTGTCCGCTTTTTCACCTGAATCGCGTTTTAATGTCGGCAATGCCATGGGGCGTAACAAACATATTTACGCATTAGCAGATTTTGGTTTGATCATAAGTTCTGAAGCGGGGAACGGCGGCACCTGGGCCGGTGCGACTGAGGAATTAAAAAGACCCTATTCTCGTCCAGTATTTGTTAGAGATGAAGCAATGGCTCCGGAAGGTAATCGAGCACTTATAAAGCTGGGAGCGCAACCTTACCCCAAGCCACCGTGGGGAGATGATCTGGCGGCAATACTGTCGGTAAAATTAATTAAAAAACCATTTTCGGCAGGTGAACAGCTTTCCATATTCCAACCGAGTTTGACGATTTTTCCTGCCACTGTTTCCGTAAAAGAAAAGGGGGCTGACTATTCGGAAGATCAGACCGGGATGAATGGGAAAACGGCCGAAAAGGATCAACTGGTAAAGGATGTTCCGGCAAGTGTATTTGATGCGGTACTGCCGGTACTTTTGAATGCGCTTGATGATTGGCAAACACCTAAGGATCTGGCTGAAAAACTGGGCGTTCGCAAGCCACAATTGGACGACTGGCTGAAGCGGGCGGTGGATGAGGGCTGGATTAAGCAAAAGACGCGACCTGTTCAATATAGGCGATTAAAATGAAAATACAAGAATACATTAAAACACATCTGAAAAATCGCCTGGATATACAAAAAACCCTGGTGATTTACGATCCTGAAGAATTATACCGGGCTATTGTTGAAGGGCTTGCCAGTGATGTGACGACGGTTATCGATGGCGGAAAATCTACAATTCTTGGCCGGGAGGCTGCCATGGAGGCTTGGTGTAGGCTGGGCAGGGCAGATGAAGAAGATCGCCGACTGGTAGTATATTTGCCTCTCAAGAGGCCATCGAATGAGAGATCCCGCCAGAAAAACCCCTACCAGGTCTTTGCCCTCGGCGGCGGGGAGTTTCCGGCAGGCGATGGAGAATCGTATCAGGCCCTCTGCCGTCAGGCGGCCCCGGACCTGGCCCCGCAGGTGGATAAGCTGTTTGAAGGCGATATCCCGGATTTTGATACTGTGAACAACCTGATCGCCGGCAAAGCAAATTGGCCGAAACTGAAAACGCTACTGGATGCTGAATCGGCAGCCGAGATACTGATCGCCGTGATGTCGCCTTCAAAAAAACAGAAAGCGGCATTGCTCAAAAGCAGCACATGGGTCTCCGAATTCAACCAGTTTCTATCCGCAGTTCTTGATTTTCCGATTAAAACCAAAAGCAAAAAGCTGTCGACCATATCAAATGAATTGTGGCGCTTTATCCTTTTCAGTGAGTTTGCCCTTGACCTGCCAGTGGGCCTTCCGGAAGCATTGAAAGATGTGCCGCGTGCCGAAAGTCGATTTACTGGTCTGGTGTTTTCCGTTTGCGACCGGCTCAGGCGGACGGAGAATCATCAACAGCAGTACATGCTCATGGCCGACCAGGTAGCGACTGACTTGAAGCTGGAATCGCTCATGGCGGGTGCAACCGATCTTGGAAAGCGGGACACATTTGCGTTTGAGGAGCATATTTTTCTCCGGGTGTTTTCTGAAGCAATGGCATCGGGGCAATACAGTCGGGCTTACGATATCGTTGCCAGGCGAAACCTATCGATCTGGGTCCGCCACATCGCCGAGCGGCAGCAGCTTTGGACTTTGGCGGATCGCGCACTGAAGCTCGTCCAGGCTGTCGGGGATATGCTGCCCGAAGTTGATAGTGTTACACAAACGACGGGCGCTATATTTGATTTTTATTGCGAACGATTCCGACGGGTCGATTGCCTGCATCGTGATTTTGAACAGGCTGTGGCAGATGCGTTCGGGGAACTCGATTCACTTGATCATATCGTCAAAGAGGCTCGCAAGCATTATTTCAACGCCATTGAAGGGCTTCAGAAAAAATTCATCACTGCCGTATGTGATGAAGGCTGGCCTGTGAGTGGTCGTACACGGCACAGCGAGGTATTTAATCATTTTGTAGCCCCGTGGTTGAAAGGCCGGCAGAAAGTCGCTTTCTTTATGGTGGATGCGCTTCGTTACGAACTGGCTGTGGAGCTGGAAAACGAGCTTTCATCCAATTTGACGACGGATATAACAGCGGTATGCGCCCAGTTGCCCACGGTAACCTCAGTCGGTATGTCAGCGTTGATGCCGGATGCTGACGGAAACGTGAAGTTAGTGAAGGACAAAGGGGATCTTGTGCCGTATGTAAATGGCGTGAAGGTGCTCGTACCCGCCGATCGATTTAAATTTATGCAAAAAATCTACGGCGACCGCGTATACATGCGGGGTCTGGATGAACTGGTCACCAAACAGAAAATGAAGATCCCCGTGACTACCCAGCTTTTGGTCATCAAGACCACAGACATCGACCAGTTTGGTGAAATGAGTCCTCTTGAGGCTAGGCGTCTCATCCCGCGTTTAACCCAGAAAATCATTGCAGGGGTAAACAGGCTGAACAAAATGGGGTTTGACCGTGCCATCATAGCCACCGATCACGGTTTCGTTTTGTTTGACGAACAACAGGCCGGCGATAATGTCCCGAAACCGGACGGCCAATGGGAGATGGTCAAATCGAGATGCCTCCTGGGAAAAGCTGCCGTGGCTGAAAACGTCCAGGTTTACGGGAAAGGCGATGTAGGCATAGATGGGGCATTTGAGGACTATGTTGTCCCACGCACATTTGGCACATTTGCAAAGGGCAACGCCTATGCCCATGGGGGACTGTCTCTTCAGGAATGTGTCCTTCCGGTTATCAGTGTTGATTTTGGTAAGACGGGCAGCGAGCGGATGAATACAAAAATCGATATACACCTGGCCTATAGAGGCGGCTCAACATTAAAAATTACCACCCGTCGCCCAATGATTGAGATATCGATGTTCAGTGCAATGTTTGATGAGAGCATCGACTTCCAGTTGGAGGCATATTCCGGCAAGAATATCGTAGGGGAAGCTGCAGCAAGTCCGTATGTAAACGCGGCGAGCAATATGGTGACCATAAAGCCCGGCCAGGCAATCAAAGTGCCGCTGAAGATGGAAGACGATTTTCACGGGAGTTTTGAGGTGCGCGCCACCGACCCTGTCACTCAGGTAAACTATCATACGTTAAAACTTAAGACCGATTATGTGGATTAATTATGGATGCCTTAGATCAAAAGCTGAATGAAGTTTATCCTGGGCGGGTCGTCCGGAAAGACCTGCTTCACCGCATTAAAAAAGGAACGAACGTACCCTCGTTTGTTCTCGAATTTTTGTTAGCCCGTTATTGTGCAAGTGACGATCCTGACGAAATCGAAGCGGGTATTCAGGCTGTATTTGAAACCCTGGAGAAAAATTACGTCCGCCCGGATGAGTCCAACAAAGCCCAATCCCTTGTCCAGCAACAGGGCAAACACAAGTATATTGATAAAATACATGTAACTTACAATGAGCGCGAAAAACGGCATTGGGCGGAAATGGAAAATTTCAATTCACGCCGAATTGCCATACCGGATAAATTTTACCGCAACAATGATCGTCTCCTTGAAGGTGGGATATGGGCCGAGGTGGTAGTGGCCCATAATGATATCGATGAAGATGACTATGCATTTTATATTGAAGAATTACGCCCGATTCAGTTGTCAAGATTCAAATTTGAAGAATATGCTGCGGGAAGAGACAAGTTTTCACGCGATGAATGGCTGGATGTGCTGACAAGATCCAGTGGACTGGAACCATCCAAAATGAGCCGGCGTTTGAAGTTGCATTTTCTTGCACGCCTTTTTTGCTTTGTTGAAGCCAATTACAATTTTATAGAATTAGGCCCCAGGGGGACCGGAAAGTCGTTTGCATACAGCGAACTTACCCCGTATGCCACCTTGGTCAGCCAGGCCAGCACAGCCACTTTGTTTTACAATCTTAGTCGCCACAAAGTAGGGTTGGTTGGTTACTGGGATACTGTCGCATTCGATGAAGTCGGTCGAGTTAAGCTTAAGGATAAAGATACGGTCGAGGTCATGAAGAACTACATGGCCAATGGTCGTTTTTCTCGGGGAGTTGAAGTTGTTGCTAATGCCAGTTTTGCATTTGTCGGCAATATAGATTACTCGGTGGAACAACTGGTGAGTTCTACACAATTTGACCTGTTTGTATCACTCCCCAAGGAATTTGATCTGGCTGTTATCGATCGTTTTTATATCTATCTGCCTGGATGGGAGATACCAAAGAATAGCAATGAATACCTGACTGAAAAT
>CAZFXX010000281.1:0-4389 GCA_964522985.1 uncultured Desulfobacteraceae bacterium | reverse complement strand
AGTCCGGTTTGATCTGGCTCTGTTCCAGCCAGGAGCTGTCCGGCAGGACAACATCGCATAAAAGGGCGGTATTGCACATAAAGGCATCAATACAGACCTTGAACTTCATTTTGTTAATGGCTTCGATGATGGCCGCATCGTTACCCCAGCTCAATGCCGGATCACCAAAGTAGCAGACCATGCCCTCAAGCTTGCCGGATTCGACATCATCCAGCAGGTAGGCCGGGGCCCAGCCCGCCCACATTTTGAGCTTGTTTAGCTTGGGTGCGTTGCCCTTGGGCGGTTTTTCCTGGCCCTTGCCCCATGCCGGTTTCAGTTTGCGTTTAAAGGGAAGGGAAGGACCGCCGGGGGCGTCAAAGGTGCCGCACAGACCGTTTAATGCCTGAAGGGCCGCGGTGGCATACATGCCGTTGGGTACCTGAGCCAGACCGGTCCAGGACATGGCGCCCTTTGCCGTTGACTTGGCAAATTCAAGGGCGATACGTTCAATGGTTTCGGCAGGAACCCCGCTGATCTTGGCGGCCCAGAGGGGCGTTTTGGGAACACCGTCTTCATCGCCCATAACCCGTTTTTTAAATTCGTCAAACCCGTATGTCCAGTTGGCCACAAATTCCCGGTCGTAAAGGCTGTTTTTGATAATAACATGGCACATGGCCAGGGCCACGGCCGCATCAGTGGAGGGCTTGATGGGAATCCACTCACTGGCCAGGGCGGCTGTTTCAGACCGTCTCGGATCAAAAACCACCAGCTTTGCGCCCCGCGTAACAGCCGCCTTCAACTGGGTTGTCTTGCGCTGTCCATAAGATGTGGCCAGCTCATTCATACCAAAATGCAGGATATAATCCGCCTCCTGGTAGTTAATCCAGGGGCGTTTATCGTTCAGGTTGTGTTCGTTGGCCATCCGGTTGGAGTTGTCACACATGGGCCGGTGCGTGGTTTTGGGGCATCCCAGGTGATCAAACAGACCCTCATGGACCCAGTTGGCAAAGTCATTACCCCGCATATACCCGATTTTGGTGGGGTCGAACGTCTTGAAATCAGCGACCACTTTGTCCAGGGCCTCATCCCATGAGGCCTTGCGAAACCGCCCGTCTTCCTTGATGAGCGGAGATTTGAGCCGGTAGGCCGAGTAAACATGCGTTTTGGCCGCCGCTCCTTTGGGACAAAGCCGTCCACCACCCTTGATATCACCCTGCAAACCACCTGTGGACATCAATACACCGTCTTTCACTTTAGCCGTCATGCCGCACAGGGCACCGCAGGCATAGCAGTGGGTGGGGATGGTTTTGATGGGCGTTGGATTGATGGCACCGGGTTTAAGCAAAAAGGATTCCTCTTCCAAAGGCAAGGGCTTAAGAACTTCGCTAAGCAGTATCAAATCGGAAGACGGATCATGGAGAGCTTCCTCCGCCGGTTGTGCGGATGCCAGATGCGCCACGAACAAATAGCCTAGTGTCAACTCCGCCAATGCTTTGTAAAAACCGGATTTATCGGCTGAATGAAGTACGGCGCAGAACTCGGTCCGCCAGGCCATATGCCGCCTTCCAAAATCAATTCGGGCTTCGATGGCGGACTGATCTCCGACCACTTCGCGGCGGTTCATTTCCGCGAGAAAATCTAATTCAACCGAAATGTGGTCCTCCGGTTCAAGAAATTCAGGATTCTTGTGCAGGCCGTGTTTTTTTAGGATTTCCCGCATTTGAAACAACGGCTCCCCATAAAGGGTGGGCTCACGGTTGATGTAAAACGACTCGTAGGGCAAAACCGGGTTCTCACCGGCGTTAAGAAACAGGTCTGCGTATTCGAACTTGAGTTTTTGGTATGTCTCGAGGCTGGCGGCATCCATGAATTCAAACAACGCTTTGGTCCCTTTGGCCAGTTCTTTAGAATAAAATTTTTCGGATGCCTCTTTAAGGTTTTTCAAAAAGATATCGCTTTTCATGGCGTTGTATAGGTCTTTGCCGATCTCATCGGCATAAATAGTCGCCAGAAAGCGTTGATTGGTAAATTTGGCGGCTGCCAATTTTTTCGGGTCCATATTTCCCTCCATATCAAGATTGAAAGACTAAACGTAAAGGCTGCCCTTGATCGTACTCTTGCCTTTTAAAAGGGCCCGTCTGAGACAGGCATCAAGTTCTTCTGCAACAATGGGTTTGAATAAAAATGAACAGGGTGCGAGCCGGAGGGCCTGCCGAACCTCCAGTATATCCGGCGCATCACAAAATATAACCACCTTGAAATTGGGCGATATTTCCCTTAGATGGGGTATCATGTCAATGCCTTCAGGGCCGACTATCAGCGCAATATCCACCTTGCTGGTTTGAGCATAGTCCAGGGCTTCGCCGGAATTGTTGAAAGTCGCAACATCATGCCCCAGGGAAGCAACAACATCCCAGTGCATATCCGGATCCGGATCATAGGCCATTACTTGTGCCATAACAGTTCTCCTTAAAAGTTAGTAAAATAAAAAAATGATTTAACAAAAATAAAGGCTGCAATATATGTGCCTCTTTCTCCTGATTCACATATATAGCTATATATAACCGTTTTTATAATCGATATCGGTACTATCCGGATGTAAATTTATGATGCGGTTTCCAATCCCGCTTCTGGAAATGCAATTTTTTTTGGCATCATATGGGGCAAGGGACTTGCAACGCCCAGTAATCATAGCCCTATAACGAAATAATTTTTTAGTGCAAAAAAAATATAGCACCGCTAAAAAAAATTGCATATAATTTAACTATCTGAAATTACGGAATTATTATTTAACAATAATTATTTAGCCGTGATCGGATGCTTGCGCCCGTGCGATCTGACGGTGTTTGTTTTTTTGGCAATACCCGGGGCAAGTTTAGAAATGCCATAAAAACAATTAGATATATACTATCTTTAAGAACATACTGTTTCTGGCACGTTTCTTGGTTATATGAATATGTTTTACGGTGTCTTGGTTTTCCTTATCTTTCATTGTATCGGGAAAAATCAGAAAAAATGATTGCCGGGATCTTTACTGAATCATGCATTCCGTGGTTTGAATAGTATAAAATGAGGTGTAATTTGTATATTTTTGATCTGGCCGACAGTTTAATCTTAATTATGAAAGCATCCAGGGCATGCCGGATAGCCGGAAGCATTGGTGCCGGTGTCATCGGCAGTATGATCCTGGTGATGTTTTTTACCGCACTGATGCCGGTGGTCTCACTTTCCCGTCTGATGCCGTGGGTTATCGGCTTTAATTGCGCTTTGACGGGTTACATGCTGCTCGATAAGACGAGAAACAGCCTGAAGCACAAGCGTGCGGCTGCCTTTTGCTCGGGTGGTCTTGTCGTTATGCTGGTATGCGGCATTATTTTTTTAATTGTTCCATCCATCCCCGGTTTTTTTTCAGTGACTGTTACTCATTTGGCGTGGTGGCTGCTTGTGGGTGTCATCTTCAGCGGCCTAGGCGGCATTCTGGCGATCAAATATTTAAATCTGAATGAACAGGAAAAGGAATAGAAAAAGGAGGGCAGACTGATAGTTGCAATGGTTTAGGATTATCTATTTTTTATTTTCAAACACAGGAGGAACCAATGAAAAAATTTTTAGTTTCGATCACATTATTTTCCATGCTTTTTGTATTTGCCGCCGCAGGATTGTGCAGCCCGGATGCCTCTGTCTCCGCATCTACGGTTAAAGCCGGTGACACCATCACCATCGAAGGGTCCATTACACCGGGCCAGGACCTTTATATTGCCGTGGGCCAGCAGGAGATGTTTGCCTGCAAAGACACAAAAGGGGTCTATGAGACCAAAACATTTAAAAAAGATGCCAAAAAAAAAGGATTCTCCCTGGATACTGAAATCCCGCCGCTTTATTATCTGTTGACAACCGCGCCGGAAAAATTCGGTAAAATTGCCAAAAAAAAATTCGGTGGTCCTTCGGTGCTGCTGGGCAAGGGCAATGGCCTTTATTCCACCACCATGTTTTACCTGAATAAAAAATTTGAGGATGTCGATGCCGAGGCCCAGAGCATGATGGGCCCCATCAAGACCGCAGAACAGTGGAATTTTCTCAAATATGCCAACGAAGTTAAATTCGGTATCAACGCCATCGTAAAAGAGGGCAACACCATCGGTAAAATTGTTATTTTTTCCCGTACCGTTATCGGTGATCAATCCAGTGGCAATTACTGGGACAAGGACACCTCCATTAAACTGGACAAGGCCACGGGTAAATTTACCGCTTCTTTTAAGACCTATCGTCACACGGCCCCGGATACCGCTTTTGATGTTTATGTCAACGGTGAAAAAATCAGTGCCTACACGATAGCGGGCAATGGATTCTGGCTGAGCAAGGGATACCGCTACATGAATCCCATATGGATCATTATCGGCGCCATCCTCG
>CAZFXX010000280.1:0-4400 GCA_964522985.1 uncultured Desulfobacteraceae bacterium | reverse complement strand
TATTCTCATGTCAACAGGGAGCCAAGTATTATTTATATTTTATGGCACTACATCGGGAAAGCCGATACGCCCCATTTTTAACATGCTGAAAACATATAATTTTATTTTCAATCCTTTTACAACGCTGGCTTTTAATGAGCACCGGCTCATTAAGGTGAAAAAAAGGGATAAGACATGGGGTTTTCGGATTCATTGGACCTGCCCTTCCTTTATTTAGGATGTAGCGCCATATCGATTTTGGTATCAGGTGAAATTTATACAAAGCTTTTAGGCAGATGTCAAAAATATATTTTTTCAGTGTGTTGACTTTAGCAGCCATCTGCCGGCCGGGTCTACATAGGAGACAAAGCAAATGGCCGGCCTGCCGAAAGCGCCGGATTCCCACACGGCGGCACTTGACATTCAACTGTCTTTGGGGCATAGTTTCCGCGGTCTGCAACCCTATTTTTTCGGATATTTATAACATATGAGCACACCCGTTGAAAAATTCGACATCGATGATTTTGTCCATGCCATTGAATCCAATTACCGGCAGTGGAATCCACCGGTCATTACCTTTATTTCCCATAAAGGCGCCACCCCTTTTCAGATCCTGGTTTCCACCCTGCTGTCGCTGAGAACCAAGGACGAGGTCACGGCAAAGGCATCCGAGAGGCTTTTTGCCCGGGCCCAGAGCCCGGAAGAGATCCTTGCGCTGGGTGAGAACAAAATTAAAAAGCTCATTTACCCGGTGGGGTTTTATCCCACCAAATCGGCCCGATTGGTGGAAATCAGCCGGATCATCATTGAAACTTACGACGGCAAGGTCCCCGACGATATAGATGCGCTTCTATCACTTCCCGGGGTAGGCCGCAAAACCGCCAACCTGGTGCTGGCGGAAGGCTTTCAAAAGCCCGCCATCTGCGTGGATACCCATGTTCACAGAATCAGCAACCGCATTGGGTATGTCCGAACCAAAACCCCAGATAAAACCGAGTTTGCGCTGCAAAAAAAGCTGCCCGGCAAGCACTGGATCAAATACAATGAACTGCTGGTGGCGTTTGGCCAGGTGATCTGCCGGCCAATATCGCCGTTTTGCAGCAAATGCCCAGTTGCCCGGATGTGCGCCAGAGTCGGTGTCACCACTTCACGCTAGGGCATGCAAAGGAGATAAAAATGGCAGGTAAAACAATCCGGCTGGTTTCGTGGAACGTCAATGGCCTCAGGGCTGTGCTGAAAAAGAATTTTCACCGGTCCGTGGCAAAGCTGGACGCTGATCTCCTGGTCCTTCAGGAGACCAAACTCCAGGCCGATCAGTTGACGCCTGAAATGACCGGCCTGAATGGCTATACCGCCTGTTTTTCCCATGCCGGCGTCAAAAAAGGGTACAGCGGGGTGGCAGCCTATTCCCGCCTGATGCCTGAAAAAATCAGGCATGGCATCGGCATACCCGAATTTGACAACGAAGGCCGAATCATTGAAATGATTTTTGATGATTTTATCTTTTTCGATGTCTACTTTCCAAACGGGCAGATGAGTGAAACACGGCTCCAGTACAAAATGGATTTTTATGCCGCTTTTTTCGCGTATGCCGACGCGCTGAAAGATGCCGGCAAAAGCCTGGTGATCACGGGCGACTTCAACATCGCCCACAACAAAATCGATCTGAAAAATCCCGGGCCCAATGCCAAACGGTCCGGCTTCCTCAGAATCGAAAGGGACTTGCTTGATAAAATTATCGAAAACGGGTATGTGGACACCTTCCGCTACCTCTATCCGGATACCGTCAAATATTCCTGGTGGAGCTACCGGTTCAATGCCAGAAAAAACAATGCCGGATGGCGTATCGATTACTTTTTTGTAACCCGGGACATTCTGGAAAAGGGATGGATTAAAGACGCTTTTATTGAAAATGATATTTTCGGCTCAGATCACTGTCCCCTGGGGCTGGTGCTGGAAATATGATCCTCTCACCCATGGTTTTTGCTACCCCTTAACCGAAGTTTATCTTTAAAAACACCGGTCTTTCCGATTAACCCCCTCACCGTCCGACAAGGCTTGTTTTATAACACTCAGCATCGTTGGGCAGGTGGTGTCGATGATTTAATCATCAAATAAATAGGTTAGAGGATATAAATTTTTTTGAAATGAAAAAAAATTTAATCGCATTTGACATGGACGGTGTCCTCATCGATGTTTCCGGATCATACCGGGATACCGTGCGCCGCACCGCCTACCTGTTTTTCCAGGGCGCCGGTGCCTGGGAACACCTGCCTGAACCGCTGTTTTCATTGACGGAACTGTCCAGAATAAAACAGAACGGCGGGCTGAACAACGACTGGGACCTGACTTATTTTGTACTTAAGTTGCTCTTTTCAGGCATTGATTGTCCTGATTTTTCAGATTCGGGAGATGCATGGCAAATCTACCGTGAGACCATTGCCCGTTGCAATGTTTCAGCGCTGCCGGTGCTGCTGGGATCTTCCGACCGCCCATTGATGACGATATTTAAAAAAACGGGAGCGCTTGACCATCCATTTGTCCGCAAAATGCACACCGGCGATGTGGGCAGCGGCAACATCATCAAACAAATTTTTCAGGAAGTTTATTTGGGCAGGAACCTGTTTGAATCGACTTACGGCATTCCCGCCCGAAAGCATATGGAAGACGGTTATATCACCCGGGAAAAACTGATGATTGACAAATCGCTTGTTGCTGAACTTGCCCGGGACAACATTCTTGCCCTGGCCACCGGCCGGCCCAGAGCCGAAGCCGAATATGCGCTGGATTTTTTTGACCTGCGGAAATATTTCACATCTGTGTATACACTTGATGAATGTCTTCTGGAGGAGGAAAAAATATATCGTGAGCAGGGCCGGGCCTTGTCACTGAGCAAACCCCATCCCTGGATGCTGGATGTCATTGCAGATGAAAATGCACCTGCCGGGGTCCTGGCGTCATTTTATGTGGGGGATATGCCCGATGACATGCAGGCCGCTAAAAATACCACTGCCGGTTTTAAAGGGATCGGGTTGCTGTGTGGGGCCCCTGACAAAGCCTATCTCAAAAAAGAATTCATACGAACCGGAGCAAACTATATTATTGAGGATCACCAGGAAATAAGGAAAATTGTCGGAAATCCTTCAATGAATCCCGTCATGGCATGTTAACCCCGTGGGATTATGCCTTTACGGATGAAAAAAAAGGAGCGAAGCCATCCCCTTAGACATTCAATTTTTATCACCGGCCAATTGCCAGCAGAACACCGGTGACCAGCAGCAAGACAGCTACCAGCGCCCGGAAAACCTTATCATTGATCTGCAGATTGACAAATTGACCACAATAAGAACCGACCAGGGCGGCGGGCAGCATAACGGCTGCCATTTTCAGCATATCCAGACTGACGATACCGGAGCAGCCATAGACGATGATACGGATAATGTCCAGAGCGAGAAAATAGATCAGCAAAGTTGCCCGCAGGACTTTTTGAGAATCGATCTGGTTTTCGAGATAGATGGTAATCGGCGGACCCGGCGTACCAAAAATACCACCCAAAAGACCGCCCATAGCACCCGACAGATAGCCCCAGGTAAAAGACCATTTTTTCTGTCTGGAACCGGCAAACCATAAATTGGCAATTATCCTGACGGCAAAAAGAACCGTCAACACTCCGAAAATACGTTTTAATACTTGAAGGTTGAAACTGATCAGAAAAAATGATCCGACCGCAATGCCCACGATGGTAATCGGCAGCAGAATTTTAAGGTATTGCCGGTCAATATCATGACGGGCATTCATGGTAACGCTGAAAACAGCTCCAATTTCAACGAGGTTGATCGCAATAACCGAAGTCTGTATATCAAAAAAAAACAGCATTAGCGGCGTCATGACCAAAGCCGACCCGAAACCGGTAAGGCCACGGATAAACATCCCGGCAAATCCGATTGCGGAGACAAGTATAAGCTGTGCCATCATGGATTATTTATCCTTTATTAGGCAAATAAAGAAAAACCATGCTTTAGGGGCATGGTTTTTCTTCACGCAACCGGTCAAATACTTTTATCCAGCCATCTCTTTTATCTTTTTAAGGATATCTTCCTGGCCAAGCCCCTGAGTAAGGATCTGCTCGGCAAGCCCGCCGTTGCCTTCCCTGACGGTTCCCAGATGGGCATAGCGAGGCGCATATCCCCGTTCCAGCAGCCAGGTCCCCATTCTCGCACCCAGGCCGGTCTTAAAATTTTGGGCTTCCACCAGCAGGACAAATTTGGACTTGCCCATTTTTGCCAGCATATCTTCATCAATCAGGTTCAACGTCGGTTTGTTGATCAGCCCGACATTCAGACCCTCTGCTTTGAGCCGTTCCACTACATCCAGACAGCGATAGATCATCTCGCCGTAAGACACCACATATCCGTCGCTGC
>CAZFXX010000279.1:0-4418 GCA_964522985.1 uncultured Desulfobacteraceae bacterium | reverse complement strand
ACTGGTTCCAGAGCAGGCCCTGAAATGGCGAGGCCAACGCTGCACCGGCCATATAGTATAACAAAAAAATTTCCTGCTGCTTAAGTTCCTGCTGGCTCCTTTTTGCGATTTCAGCAAAAAGTATAATTGTCACCCACCGGGCCGCAGGACCAATCCCCGTGCCTATCACCAACTGCAGGTACATGGATCCCGGCATCATTAAAAAGCCGATAAAAATCGCCCCGATAATGGTCTTCCAGTCAAAACCCTCTTCAAAATGGTCCGGGGTCTTGAGCAGGTCCCTGTATTCTTTTAATTCTTTGTCGTCATACATTTAGAAGTTTTAAGTTTGAAGTTTTAATAACTTAATTCGGCAGCACCTGGTAGCTTGAATCTACGAATAGGCCTATTATTCCAAAAATGCCCCCCATAAAAAAATCACCGATGATCAGGCCAATAAAAAAAAACCTGAGTTTTTTAAATAAAATGACACCTCCGTAACGCATACACAGGGCATTACACAACCAGCCGATAAAAAAGCTGGCCCACAAAATTCGCATGGATGAGCTATAGGTCGTAAGATAGCCGATCGGATGGATCGGCCACCAGTAAAACCGACGATAACATACCACCAGCGCCAGCATGACGACTACCCCGACAAAAGAAAAAATAAGAACCCAGTTGCCTGTTTCAACAGGTGCTTCAATGAGATTATAAATGTTTTCATACATGGCAGCAGTTGTCCGGGTGGCCCAGTCCATCTGAAGCTCTCGGATGCCGTATTTGTAGCAAAGCAGCAGCATGGAAGCAAAAGATACAACAATGCCTGCAGCAAGCGTAATAACAATCCCTGCCAGTATCCGGTTTTTATTTTTTATAGTTTGGGTTACCTGGCTGGTATGAAGAAGAGACGGCATGAGAGACTCGCGCAGATCAACAAACAATACTTTCTGGACGACTCCGGCCAGAACGATACCGGCGCTGGTGAAAAATTGAGGCCCCCAAAAGGCAATTATTCCATCAATTGGGGCCGCAGTAAGCGTGAAATATGCCAAACCTCCCTGGCAGATAACCCTGCTGGCCACAATCATCACCATGAAAAAGACACCAACCAGGAGCGCGGCAACCAGAAACGGCATACCAAAATAACTGCACCAAATTATGATCGCCAGCATGCCCAGCACAACACCCCAGGCTGAAACGCGGGGGTCAAACCATTCTGTGTGGATTGGCTGGACCGCTTCCAAGCCAAGTGCCTGCCTTGTAACCTGCGTAAGATGCCTGCGGGCCAGCCATATAAGAAAAAAAAAGAAAACGCCATAGGCCCCGATCATCTGAGTTTCTTCCGGCCTTGTCAGGGTTGGGCCAAATGTAATTCCCAGCGATGCAACGGGAATATTATACCCGAAAACGCTTAAAAAACCGATGAGCAGTCCGCCCATGATGAAAAAAAGCCAAAACGACAGAGAAATTTGTTTTGAAGTTAGAAAGGCAAACCCGATAAATGCCGGATAGATATAGATCTTTAGCTTGTGAAAACCTGAAAACAAGCCGTATTCAGGAAAATATGGACCCGCCAGAATAAGGGTGGGTATCTGGGGGGCTGACGGAAAATAAAAATGGAGGCCATTGAGGCAATGAAGCAATGCCGGCAATATGATTCCGATAAGAAGAAATTTATTGGTCATCATTTTGCCTATACCCTGATTGTCAAGGGTCGCTGTCAATATTTGCGGAACCTGTAAAAGAGGAAAGTTCATGCGTTCATTATGAATCCAGTATCTACTCAACACATTGATCAGGCACATCATCACAAAATAACACAGCATGATAAAAGAGCCCCAGATCAATAACGGCGCAAGCCATGCATCCCAGGGAATCAGCCGGGCAAGCTCCGACCACGCAAGGTCACGGCCACCGGCAATCCCGTCGTACAGAGCCTCAATGGCATCTTTGTTTTGCGGAAACCACGACGAGGGCAGCAAAGGGGTTAATATCTCGTCCCAACGATTTTCCATACTGGCAAAATGAAAAGGAACGGTAAGGTTGACAAAAAAGGTTCTAACCAGCCCGGTATAGGCAATACCGGAACCGATTACCATGAGAATCCAGGTCAACAGAAGCTCTTTGCCGGTAAACAGGCTATTGCGTTTAAGGACGGAGCTTAAAAATGTCATAAAACCGATCAGTACCATGAGAATAAAAAATGGTGCCAATGGAAAATGCCCGCCACCTATAGGTGTCGCCTTGAGATAGACATTGTTGAACGGTGTAATTGCGCAAATAACAACCGTTAATACCAGCCCTAGCAGGACGGCACGGAGCCGTATCGTATTATAGGTAGAAATCGGTGTTAAAATTTGCGGGACATTTTTTTGTTCCATCATCTTTCCATTTTTACAAGGGTGCGCTCCGACTTTGGCTTTGATTTTCCAGTAAAAGTCTGGCGTAACGTTCATGGGTGTCCTGGTCCAGTGACCGCCATACCAGCAACTGTTTACGCAGGGCGCGCAGAAAAGTCATATTTACCCGCCGCCAGGCATTGGCCTCACCGGACTCACGCACAATCCGCATTTTTATTTCTAAAAAATCCCGCTCTTCGGCGGCAGGGCAAAACTGCAAATCGATCCACTGCATAATGCCAAAATCAAACGGCGCCAGCCAGATTTTCGTTTTAAGATGCAGACAGGTCTGCTCGCAGGTCTCGGGGGAATAGACAAATTTAGTTGGCGATATTCCGGGGGTCACGGCACAGATGGTAATAACATCTATTTTACCGGTCGAAAAGATGCCATGGGAATAGTCCTGGTGCCCCTGAAAATACGAGTAGATAAAACCACCAATACTGTCATGTTCAGCATATTTCATTAAAAAAGGCAACGTAATTGTCATCTGGTTATCTGCCTTGGGCAGGGACCAGGATCGATTAACATCGGGAATTGCAATCTCGGCCGCAACACGGGAAGGATAAATCACGGAGACAAGAACAACAAGAATAACCAGCAGCATTGCGGCCACACCTGCCATTGACGAATAATTGACCGTGATGCCTTCCCAGAGCGCTGTGTCGGCAAAAAATTTAGCACTGGTCTGCGCGAATAAATAGCCAAGCACAACACTGATCACTGCAAAAGCAAGGGCTTCTGCAATGAAAAGAAACGAAACATGGGAAGGCGCAAGCCCGACAGAGGTGTAGATGCCAATTTCACGTTTCCGTTCATACACACTGCTGATCATGGTGTTTAACACAATGAAAACAGAGATCAAAAGCGGAATCATGATGTTGGGAACGCCGCTGTAACGTATCGCATCACTGGCATTATAGAGATAGGTGCCGCTCCTTTCGCCTGCAAAGATCGTGATGCCGAATCGGTCACCTAAGTTTTGGGCAATATCACCGACAAGTGATAATTGTGCCGGTTTGACAGCAACGCCTTTTAAGTTTCCTCCGCGGGAAAGCAATGTCCCGGCAGGGATGATCAGCGTAAGTTCAGCAGGAACATGCTGGTAACGGCTTTGAAAAGAACGGATATCCTCTCCGGACTCCATTGCCTCCATCTCAACCTCGGTAACTGCCGGCGATGTCTCACTGGGAAAGGTTGCCGGAGATAGAAACTCACCATCGAGATCGAGGTAATTCCGGAGCTTATCAGAAGAAAACACACCTTTTACCGTATAGGGTGCGCCCCAAATCATAACCATCTGTTTGTCCGGTGCATCAAGGTCAATTCCCAGGTGCTCTGCGATTCGATCAGGCAGTAAAACGGCCTTTTCATCGTTACTGGAAAACCAGGCGCCGGCAATAAGCACTTTATCCATTCCGGTAACGGCAGGTTCATTGGCAGACAAGCCGATAAGGCCTTTGGCAGAGGATTTCGCGCTTGCTGTTGCAAGCGGAATAACGGTTGATTTTGTCCGGTCATCATTTTCCAGCCAGATGCGTGGCGCTATCAACCCGATATCCTGGAAAGAATTTTCAAATACAGTTAACGCTTCAGGAGGGAAAGTACCCCAGTTCATCTTTTTCAGCAAAAGCCCCTGGTATGGGGCGCTTTCGCTGAAAAGCAGTTTGCTGTGATGCCGCATGGATTTTACCGAAGTAAAACTCATGATAGTGAAGGTAAGCACAATCAGTGTTGCGCAGGTTAAAACCGTGCGCAGCCTGTGCCTGCGCAAGTTGCTGACACCTAAAAAAAATGCTGAAACAAAGGCTTTCCAGCGGCTGATTTCCTGGGGCCGCATGTGGCGGGCCTTGCGCTGCAGCAAAGTCATTTCTTCTTCGAACCGGAAGAAAATGATTAATGAAACCATCAGCGACAGCCCAATTATAAAAAAGGCCAGAATAACGACCATTGGGCTGTAGGCAAGTTGAAATGCGGGATGAACGTTATAGATTACGGCAATGAGTACGCAGAGAATTCCACAAAAAGCGATGATTC
>CAZFXX010000278.1:0-4428 GCA_964522985.1 uncultured Desulfobacteraceae bacterium | reverse complement strand
TTGTCAAAGCATCCCGTGGCAAAAAGGCGGTGCTTGTGGACATGGTGAGCCAGCTATCGTTCGATTTTGAGATAGACGACCGGAGCAGCTCCGAAATGCAGCCGGTGCGGCCCGGATCGGGCGTGTCCATGCCCGTGCAGGTAGTAGATCAATTTTTAGAGCGGATGCTGGCAAGCCCTGAAAAATTCTCCGATGATTTACAACGAATCAGCAATAAATTTGGAAACGTGTTGTTTTCAAAGTCACAGGCCCGGGCCATGAAGGATAAAATCAGAGAGTTGAATGAATTGGCGGCGGGACTGTGAGGCTAAGAAAGTGAGAAGGTTAGTCCGCCACACAGACGGCGGATAAAAAGATAAGAAAATCAGAAGGTGAGGAAAAGGAGATAAAAAGGTCATGAAAACAATAAAACTGGACGTGAATGGCCAAGGAGTGGCCTTGGATTTTGGGAGGTTCGGCATTGGGTGTGGGTTATTGCGATGGCCCTGGGTGTATTTGAACCATCCCGGAGGGTTTACTTTTTGGGATCGGTTATGGTCGGCCCGCTTTTCGTATTTTTTTGGTTATGAATATATTCAGGCTCGGTTTTTATGGGCTACGGTTGTCTTCCGCCGATGGATCGGGACGGAACGGCAGTTAGACAATATGATGAGATCCCTGAAAAGATTCGGAAGAATATGAAACTCACCTGTCCATTTTGTAACAATAAATTTTCGGTTGACGAGGCTGCCAGGTCCGAAACCCTATGCAACCTTACACAGGAACTGTCTCGGTTCGGCAAGCATTGCGCTCTGATCTGGGAATATACCGGGGCGTTCGCCACCAAGCGCCTGGGGCCGATTGCGCCGGCCAAGCGGTTGCGCATTGTGACCGAGCTGACGCGGCTGTGGGAGACCGGAATTTTTCAGATCGATGGCAAACGGTATAAGATCGACCGGGCCGGGATCGTGGCGGGCATGACGACGGTGTGTAACCTGGAAAAATTCGGATTGCCGAATCATAATTATTTGAAAAAAGTGTTGCGGGATAAGGCGGAGCGGGTGTCTGCAGAGGGGTTGACGGCGGGGGAAGAGCAGAAAAAGATAGAAGATCAGAAGGAAAGAAGGTCAGAAGGTCGGAAGGCTGAGGAGGCGGGAGAGGTACTGTCTCCGAAAGCGCTGAAGCAGTTTAAGGAGAAAATGGGCGTTACAAAAATATCGGAGCTAATGCATCCGGGCCGGCTCACGCAAAGAGAGAGGGATGAAATAAAATAATTTTCCGTCTATTAACACTGTTATCAATAAATTGGAGGTAAGAGGGGAATGGATAAATTAAGATCTATACAGAAAAAATGGAACGCCATAGATACCGACAAAGAAAGATGGGAGTACGTTTTCGCCAACAAAAACGAACTGGGCATTATGTTAGACAATGACGCCACTTACGTTGTTTTTCACTCTACGATTATACCAGACAATATTGAGGACTACGATGATTTGCCAGATTTGGCTGGATTTGAGTACTGGATTGGCAATGGCCCAGGTATTGACGACTTAATGGAGGTATTGGGAATTGAAGCAAGCGGCGTTTGATAACAAGCCGTTTCACGCTGACCCTGAAGGCCGGGCAGGTGAACTAAAACGTTATATTTCTTGGGGGTGAAACATGATCGGAATACAAGCCAAGGCTCATGAGCAGTTAATAATACTAATAGACGCTATAGATCAAGGTTCGCTTGGTTGTGACAATGAGTTTGATCTGGATGAATATTATCAAGCGCTTGACAATATTGAGATAGATGACGAAATATCCAGAAGAAATAAAAGCCATGTGGGAAAGGATGCTTAAAATGGACAGACGCAAAGATGATCGCAGGATCGGGCCGGATCGGCGGGGGTATGAGTATTCGAAACATATTCCTGAGCGAAGGTCCGGGAATGACCAGCGGATTTACTGGGGCAACCGGAGACGCGGGATGGCTGATCGGCGGATTAGATCATTTTATCCTCATACTCCGGAGAGGCGGGTGGGGCAAGAAGGTTAGAGGGTAAGAAAGTAAGAAGATTGGAACTCGTGAGAAATGAAAAATAACTTGACAAATCATCGGAAATTGTGCCATGCTGGGGGCATCGAAATCAAGGAGCGCCCCCGGCCTCCGGTACAATCCGGCCCAGAAAGGGGGTTTGTTGTTTTATTGGGTAATTGTGTGCCCGACCTGCTGCGTATCGTGAGGTGCGTGGGCGCTTCCAGAAGCGTCGATACAGGTCGGGCACTGCTTTTTCGTGCCCATAAACAACAACATCGAAATTCTGGAGGTACTACCATGCTTATAAATCCCGCTATCCACTCCATGCAGGGTCAGATCGACACGCTGCGAGATCAGGTTGATCGAATGCTTTCCATCCTCGAATGGCATCAGGACGTTATCGGCACTATCGACAACCAACGGCCGCCCTCATTCCTAACCCGTTCCAAAAAATTAAAAACATCAACCGCGCATCTTCGCGTGGTGAAAAAGGAAAGGAGGACCCTGAATGAAAGATAAACAGACAAAGGCCCTTGCGGGCAACGGCCAGCGGCTCACGGCCCTGGAAACGGTGATCGAGAAAAACCTCAAAGGATTCTATGAAGTAGGCCGGGCCTTGCTTGAGATCCGCGAATCCTGCTTATATCAAAAGACCCACGATACTTTTGAAGAGTATTGCCGGGACCGGTGGGATATGGGCAGAGATTATGCCTATAAAATTATAAGCTCATCGCAGGTTGTCAAGAATTTGGATGTATACAATTGTATACAGAAGCCAACATCAGAAAGCCAAGCCCGACCCCTAACCCGCCTCCCTGAATCGCTTCAGCAGGATGCTTGGCAAAAAGCGGTTGATACCGCGCCCGGGGGAAAGATCACCGCACGGCATGTCCAAAAAGTGGTTGCCGAGACTATCGGCAAGGAAATGGTAAAACAAAAAAGCGCCGTCAAAAAAAAGATAGATAAAGATATGCAGATCAGCGAATCTTTTAAGAAAGTTCTGGACAGTCTTTGGGATGAAATCACCAGGTAAAGATACGAAGACTGGCAGAGCACATCTAAAGTCGCAGTGATGAAGCATTTAAATTCAATGATAAACATATTGACAATGGCAAAAGGAGGAACCCATGTATAAATTACTTTCAGCAGAACTTATCGAAGTATCGCCCATTCAGGCAATGGAATACAGAGAATTAAATAAGTTTGAATCCCAACGAAAGATTTGGCCCCGTCACGTTCAATTTTTGACCAACGAGATGAAATCGGGCGGATTTCGAACCGGAGAATTCGGACTCGCAGTGCTGCCGACAAGCGAACGATTCCTGGTCAACGGCCAGCATCAAATAGAGTCAATCATCCAAAGCAGGACGACCATAAGGGCCCTGCTTGAAAAATGGGCCTGCGATGAAATGCAGGATATCGCAAAGCTATACAGAAAGTATGACACCAATCGAGTAAAGGGTATCGGCGACATGACCCGAGTGGAAGCGGACGTACGGGGAATCACCTGGCCATATAGTATCAGCTGTTTGCCGGTAACCGGCTTGAGACAATTATTGCCGGCGGGACAAAAGCAAACCATCAGCAAGGAAATGCTCGTTGAACAGATAAAACACAATATGGAGGAAGGGGCGTTTCTGAATGAAATGATTATCGGCGTGGCGGGCCGTTTTATACGAAACGGTGCGGTGGCCGCCGCCATGATTACTACGTCCAGAAAAGATATAAATGACGCACATGAATTCTGGGTCAAGGTAAGAGACGGGGAAGGCCTGACCAAAGAAATGCCGGAATATCGATTGCGGGGATTTCTAATCGACAATGCCGGTCGGAGGCAATACGGGTTTAACATGGCAACCCCTCAAATAGCCTTGCACAAATGCATTCTGGCATGGAATGCGTTTAGAAAAAATAAATCAACAAACCTGCGGGTAAAACGAGGGTCAAAGACTCCCGATGTTATCTAATCCTAAAAAAAAGAGGTTGCCCTATGAACAAAAAATTTCAGAAAATTTTGGACACCATAAAAGACTTGATTCAAAAGCGATTTTATGGCAGTTTAACATTGACTTTTAGAAACGGCGAGGTTACCTTTATTAGAAAAGAGGAGACTACCCGTATGGATTAGTTAAAAAATTAACGCCATGCCCCGGATAGGGCCGGGGAACGAGTTGAAATAATACCAGCATCGGTATCGAAACAATCGGGCCGATTCGACCGCAACACGCGGACGAATCGGCCTTTTTTATTGGTGGTTTTAATTAACAAAAGTTAACAAAAAGTTAAGGAACGTTAACATGGCATTTAACAAAGATCAATTTCAATACCTGATCGAGCGGGTGCTTTGGGAACTTAACATGCACTCCCTGGCGGCGGTGAACCTTTTGCTGGGCACGTCGGCGCAGGAGTCTGGATTCGGAACG
>CAZFXX010000277.1:0-4428 GCA_964522985.1 uncultured Desulfobacteraceae bacterium | reverse complement strand
AATTTACCACTGACTAAAAGTGCTTTTGAGTTCGGAAAAAGCTTTACCACATTGGGTGGACGACCAATTTCAAGTGCTTTTTCAAAATCTGAAATCGTTGTGTTTTTCTTCATTATTTTTCCTCCAGTTTTGATGGTTTTTAAATAAATTCTTATCTAAATTGAGCGATTAGATTTTAGCAGTTAGCGATCAGTTTAATGATTACAGGATGTTTATTATTACCAACGTTCACTTTTGGGGTAATATTTCTCGTTAACGTAATAGCCTGGTTTGTAAAGCTGAACGCTGATGGCTAACCGCTAATCGCTCATACAGGCTATATCTATACCAGTTGCAGCGTTTGTCAATCATTTTGGCTGTGTTCAGGCTGATTAAGTTCAAACAGGATGCCTTGATTTCATTTTAAATCAAACAATTGTATGGTGTTAAAAACCGGTAATAGTGTATTATTATTTTTTGCTTAATAAATATTGTATGGACTATTATCGATACTGAATATAGCATAGTCGTTCAATGGCACGGTGTTCACGGTTAATTGACACTTTTTACGAGTGCATCAAAGCTTGATATAAAAGTATAAGGTAAATTTACCATTATGACTCTATTCAGCAGACTATTAATGATCGGCATCATCTTGCTCGTGGGGGCCTGTGCGGAAAAACCATCGGTGCCAACGATGACCCCGCCGCTGGTTTCCCAGGAGATAACATCGGAGAACGGGCTTTGGATTCAGGCCGAAAAACTATTTCAGACGAAAGCGTATGGCGATGCCCTGGAAGCGTACATGGTTTTTATGGGCCTGTTTCCGGACAGCTCTCATAATGAAGCGGCATTGATGAAAATAGGTACCGCCGGGCGTCTGTCAGGTAATGATACGGAGGCCTGTCGGGCATACAATCGTCTGGCAGCGGAATATCCGGACAGCTTGTTTCTATCAGATGCTTTGATCGAAGTCCTGACCTGTCTATACAGTGAGGGTCGCTTTGGCGATCTTCTTGGAAAGGCGGCGGATCTTACGGGAAAAATTCATTTACCGGAGCAACAATTCAGATTGGAAATGCTGCTGGGTGACACATATGGGGCCATGCAGGACCCGGTGGGGTCTTTTTATTACTATGCCGCAGCCTTGGGACATGCCCGGGATACTGCAGGGCAGGCCATCGTCGGCAGGCTCGAAAAAACAGCACAGCAACTGGGAACAACAGCGATCCAATCTTTGCTCTACCGGCTGGGAAACGATGTTTCTGCAAGGGGGTATCTGCTCTACCATCTAGGGCTTAACCGAATTGCCGAAGGAAGAGCACGGGCGGCCCTGGCGGCCCTGACGGAACTGACAGAACATTTCCCAGAACACGAACGTGCAACCGATGCCGGTCTTTTAATCGAAAAAATTAAACAAAGATCCTGCTATCAACCCAACCGTGTGGGATGCCTGCTGCCCCTTACAGGCCCTTTTAAATCATACGGTCAAAGGGCTTTGCATGGAATAGAGTTGGCACTGTCAACTGCCGGTGGTGCTTCAAATGACATTTCCCCCCACATTATCATCAGAGACAGCGGGTCAAACCCGGGGAAAACCGTTGCGGCGGTGAAAGAACTGATTAAAGAGGGCGTAGCCGCCATAATCGGGCCCATGGCCATGGCCGAAGCAGCATCGGACCAGGCCCAGTTAAATCAAGTGCCCATCATTGTTTTTTCCCAGAAAAATCGGATTACAGGGATAGGCGATTATGTTTTCAGAAATTTTCTTACATCTAAAATGCAGGTAAAATCACTGGCCGCACATGCTTTTGAAAGACTTGGGATAAACAAAGTGGCTATTCTTTACCCGGATGAAAAATATGGGTCGACCTTTATGCAACTGTTCTGGGATGAAGTCCTGGCCCACGGCGGTCAGGTGGTCGGCGTTGAATCGTACAATCCCGGTCAGACTGATTTCGCAGGTGCCGTTAAAAAACTGACCGGCCTTTATTATGAGCCGTCCGAGCTTCTCAAAGAAGAGCTGGAACAATATGCCATGACCGCTGAAGAAGACAGCCATTACACTGATTCACCATGGATACACAAAGAGATAGCTGCTGACCGGGCACCGGACAGCATTTTTGATTCTGTTTCGCCCCTGTTTCCAGATGGGGCCGTAAACGATGCAAAAATCGATAGCGCCCAAAACAGTGAAATCGATGAAGAAGTCAATGAAGAACCCGAAGCGGTCGTTGACTTTGATGCGGTTTTCATCCCTGATGCGCCGAATATGGCCGGCCTCATAATTCCACAACTGGCTTTTTATGATATCAAAGACGTGTATCTCCTGGGTACCAACCTCTGGCATTCAGACCAGTTGATTAAAATGGCGGGAGAGTACCTTCAGGGAGCTGCAGTTGTGGCGGATGGGTTTTTTGAAAAGCAAAATTCTGAAAACGTCAGACAATTCAGCCTATTGTTTCAAAAGGCATTTAAAACCCGGCCGGGCTTTATCGAAGCGGTTGCTTATGATACGGCCCGGATGGTGTTTGAAACACTTGACCATTGTCAGGTATGCTTAAGAAATGATATACGGGATCGGCTTTTAAATATTTCCGATTTCAGCGGTGTAACGGGTCCGACGGCATTTGATCAAAACGGAGAAGCTGTCAGGGCACCCTGTCTTTTAACGATCAAAGGACGCAGGTTTATTGCTATCGATGAGACCGGTAAAAATTAAAAATCAACGATTCGACATTTTTGTCTATCGTATATATCGTCTGTTCAGCTGCGCCGTTTTTTTTATATTTTATCCTTTATTCCGGCTGTATACCCGTATTACGGGGCAATACCGTGACGGGCTGGGCCAGCGTACCGGGAGATATCGAGCCGGGGTAACCGATCGGCTTTACGGTACTCCCAGAATATGGCTGCATGCGGTTTCCGTGGGCGAGGTCAATGTCGCCGGCGCCATTCTCGACTGCCTGCATAAACGGTTACCCGATTGCAGTCTCATTGTATCTACCACCACCGAGCAGGGCTTCCGGGCCGCGGTGGACAGATTCGGCGCCAGGGCAAGTTGTATCTATGCACCGCTGGATTTTGTCGGAGCCGTTAAACGGGCATTGGCAACCCTTCAACCGGATATTCTGGTGTGCCTTGAAACCGAAATATGGCCGAATTGGCTGCATGAGGCCCACAAGAAGGGCATAAGGACCGCTCTTTTAAACGGCCGGATTTCCATGCGCACGATTAATCATTACATGAAGATTCGGCCCTTGATCCGCTCGGCTCTATCCCATATGGATGCGTTCAGTATGATTCAGCGTGCCGATGCAAAACGGATTAAAATGCTGGGCGCGGCTCCGGACCGGATTACGGTGAATGGAAATGCCAAATTCGATGTTTTGCAAAAAAGAGCCGATGCTTCAGTGAAGACCGTAATGCGGCAGCTATACAATATTAAAAAGGGGCAAAAAGTCCTCGTGGCCGGAAGTGTTCGCAATCGTGAAGACCTCATTTTACTGGATGTATATCAAAAAATTGTCCGTATTTTCCCGAAAACCCTTTTGATTATCGTACCCCGCCATATCCAGCGGGCCACGGCCATTGGAAAACACGTGGGCGAGCATGGATTTTCCTACCGGTATCGATCGACGCTCGGCTCCGGGGGCAGACCTATATACGCATCTGTGGTGGTGGTGGATACCATGGGTGAGTTGATGGCAACTTACAGCATCGCTTCCATTGCATTTTGCGGCGGGAGCCTGGTCCCCCTGGGCGGGCAGAATATTCTGGAAGCGGCCGTATGGGGAATTCCGGTTTTTTTTGGGCCTTCCATGGAAGATTTTATGGACGCCAGGGCGCTGTTAGATACTTCAGGCGGCGGAATTCAGGTGGCAGACGGCAACGAGCTGGCCGAAAAAATGATTTATTATCTGAATAATCCCGGCAAGGCGGCTGCAACAGGACAGCTTGCGCGCAAAGCGGTGGCGACCAACAGCGGGGCCGCCGAAAAACATGCCGAGGTTATCTGCCGGATACTGGCATCAGGGAAATAAGAAATCAGGATTCGGAGTGAATCAGTGGGCCCTGACCTGTGGCTTCGAGGACGCTCAGCCATAGTTTTCCGAAAGGATCAATCCGTCGGCATTTACCAACGGAAGCATCCATGGGAACATGCACGAACTGGTCGTTCCAGTACCCGATGATAAATTTGGTTCTGCCGGTCATGGCGGCGTGAACCGCATCCCGGCCGAGAAAACTGCAGAACACATTATCATTGGCATTGGCAGGCAGACTTCGGATCATGTAGCTGGGATCGATATACTTGAGCGAAATCGGGATACCCGCATCCTGAAAATAAGTGGTTATTGTATTTTTTAGAAACAGCCCGATATCCTGCAGTCGGATATTACCGGAATTATCCCGCATTGATGGGGTGCTTTTGAAAAATTTTTGTCCTGC
>CAZFXX010000276.1:0-4467 GCA_964522985.1 uncultured Desulfobacteraceae bacterium | reverse complement strand
GGTATCTTTACGGTCAAATGTTACCCCTATAACAATGGGAATGCCTTCAACTTTTTTTCTTTCCAGGAACGGCATTTAATGCAGTCCCGTTTTTTTGATGGCACCCATACACCGTGCTTTGACGGCCGGGAGCGTCTTCCTGATGCGCTGTTCAATGTAGCGGTTATAGAATATACAATGGACCTGGACAACGATATGGCTTGCGTTACCATTGAGAGTCTGGACACCATGCGGATCAGCTATGGAAAAGAGACCGTTGAAAAATATGAACTGATTGGAAAAAACAGACATTTTGTAAAAGGGGAAGTTGACCGTTTAGTGCCGGGCTGGAAGCTGGGGTATCTTTTTTTTGACCGGTTTCTTTCCATGCTTGCGTTTTATCGTAAAGCAAAACCCAGGCGATTGCGCATCACCCGTTCCTCAGGGTTTGAATATGTATACAATGGCGGTGATACATTCAAATGTGTGGATGCGCCGGATATTCACTGCTTTTCTACCGCTGCTTTTTTTTGCCCGGCCGAAGGCTGCCATGGCAGTGTCGATTTTCAGGCACATCGCCCGGCAGAAAAGGATTTTGGAATAGACGCGGCAGACGTTTTATACGATCAGGCCTTTTCCTGCGGTCATTGTCACCCATTGGACAAGGCAGTTTTAAACAAACTGCCTGAAAGCACGCACATCAACCCGCTATGGTGGTCCCTCGCCGATGCCGAACACAAGTCGGAACTGGCTTCCTCGTGCGGCTGTGCCTGAAACAAACAACCCACTCCTGCTGTCTTCTCGCGGCTGGAAGCCGCTCCAGCGTGAAAACCGAAAGTTGACATTTGAATCAGTTTATCTATTAACACGACAGCATGTTTTGCATGAGGATTAGAAATGATCCGAATTGCCATTCCCATATTCCATAAAAGGGTTTCACCGGTTTTAGACAACTGCACCCGGCTGATGATCATCGATTTTGATCAAGGCTGTGAAATCAACCGGCAGGAAATTTGCCTTGAAAATTTCTCACTGGCTGAGCGGTTTAGCCTGATGAAAAAAATGAACGTTAATGTGATCATCTGCTGCGCCATCAGCGAAGTGGCGGATCATATGATTAAGGGCACGAAGATTCAATTGATCTGCGGCATCGTGGGTGATGTAAATCAGGTTCTTTCCGCTTATCTGTCCAACCGGCTGAATGAGTCATCTTTTCATATGCCGGGTTATAATAACACTCAATAGCGAACAAACAGCAACAATTTCACCGCCATCATCTTTCATCTTGACAATTCATACCGCACAGACCTATAAGCGGACATAAAAATGCTTGTCTGAAGGCAGGCGGTAAACAAAAAAAATAAATTATAATGATAAAGCCATGAAGGCAAAACGCTTCTGCGAAAGGAGCAATTGTCTTTGTGGCTTTTTTTGTTTCAGGGGGCAAATGATGGCGCATAAGCGGCAAACCCTATTTCGCTGTATTTTTCTACTGCTTGTTTCAGGATTGTTTTTTACACCGCCGACCCTGGGTCGGATGATCACCGACGGGGGCGGCCGGCAAGTGGAAGTCCCGCCAAGAATAGCGCATGTGATCTGTTCCGGCGCCGGAACCCTGCGCCTGCTGACCTATTTGCAGGCCCAGGACTGTATCGTGGCCGTGGATGACATGGAAAAACATCGGCCCCAATTTGATGCCCGGCCCTATGCCCTGGCCCATCCCCGGTTCAAAGCATACCCGGTTTTCGGAGAATTCCGCGGGCATGACCATCCGGAGCTGATTTTAACGCTGTCGCCCCTGCCCCAGGTAATTTTCAAGACCCTTTCCGCGTCAGGGCATGATCCACTTGAGCTTTCCCGAAAAACCGGCATCCCGGTGGTGGTTTTAAATTACGGGGACCTGGGGAAGCACCGGCAGGATTTTTACCAGTCCCTGCGCATCATGGGACAGGTAATGGGCAAAGCAAAACGGGCGGAAGCGGTGATCGCCTTTTTCGAATCACACATCGCCGACCTTAAACAGCGCACGGCCGGCATCCCGAACCATTGTCGGCCCACCTGTTTTGTGGGCGGCATCGCCTATCGCGGCCCCCATGGCTACCAGTCCACCGAACCGATGTACCCGCCATTTGCCTTTGCAGGCGCCCGTAACCTGGCCCAGGATACGGCCAATGCCGACAGTGCCCTTCAGTACAGCAGCATCGCCAAGGAAAAGATTTTGGTCTGGGACCCGGACGTTTTGTTTCTGGATCTCTCCACCCTGCAGATAGGCGACAAATCCAGCGGGTTATATGAGCTGAAAAACGACGTCGCATACCAGGGCCTGACCGCCGTGCAAAACGGCAAAGTGTACGGCGTTCTGCCCTACAACTGGTACACCCAGAATTTCGGTTCCATCCTGGCCAACGCTTATTTTATCGGCAGGCTGCTGTATCCGGAAAAATTTCCCGACATCGATCCGGTGACCATGGCCGATGAGATCTACACCTTTCTGGTGGGCAAACCGGTTTTTCAGCAATTGAATGCCGCTTTTAGCAACCTGGCATTTCAATCGGTACCCATGAAATAGGAGCCGCCTTATGCACTTTGACACCGGCACGCTCAATGCCGACTACACCCGTTACATCGGCCGAAAAATCGCCTTTATCCTTTTCGGCCTGTTGATCCTGACCTTCATGATCTTATACAGCCTTTCCCAGGGGGCCGCCCCCATTGCCGTGATGGATGTGGCCCGGGCCCTGATCAGCGTCGGCACTTCAAAACGGTTTGACATCATCGTCTGGCAGATCCGGCTGCCCCAGGTCCTGACCGCCGTGGTGGCCGGCGCCGGTCTTTCCGTGAGCGGTGCGGTGATGCAGTCCATCCTGCGCAATCCATTAGGGTCTCCCTTTACCCTGGGCATTTCCCATGCGGCGGCATTTGGAGCGGCATTTGCGGTAATGATTTTAAGGGCCGGGACCATGGCCAGCACCCAAGTGGGCGCGGTGATGATCTCCAACCCGTATGTCACCACGGGCATGGCCTTTATCTTTGCCATGCTGGCCGCCTTTTTCATCGTGGCCATGGCCCGCATGCGCGGGGCCACATCGGAAACCATGATCCTGGCCGGCGTGGCCTTAGGGGCCCTGTTTACCGCCGGCACCATGTTTCTGCAGTTTTTTGCCGATGACGTTCAGCTGGCAGCCATGGTATTCTGGACCTTCGGGGATGCGGCCCGGGCCAGCTGGAAGGAACTGGCCGTCATGACAGCGGTGACCGTGGCGGCAACCCTTTATTTTCTGTTTAACGCATGGAATTACAATGCCGTAGACGCAGGTGACGAGACGGCCCGGGGATTAGGGGTGACCGTGGAACGGGTCCGGCTGTCGGGCATGCTGTTGGCCTCCCTGGTCACCGCGGTGATCGTGTCGTTTCTGGGCATCATCGGTTTCGTGGGGCTGGTCTGCCCGCATATGGTGCGGCGGCTCATCGGCGGGGACAATCGGTTTCTGCTGCCCGCCTCTGCCCTTGTCGGGGCGATTTTGCTCCTGGTCTCGGATACGGCTGCGCGATTGATGCTGTCTCCCCACCTGCTGCCTGTATCCATCCTTACCGCATTTATGGGTGCACCGGTGTTCATGGTGCTGATTGTGAAAGGGCGGGCCTGATGATTCTGCGCATGGAAAATATCAAATTCAGGTACAACGGCCATCCGGTGTTAGAGGATGTGACATTTACCGTACAAAAAGGCGAGGTTGTCGCCATCCTAGGCCCCAACGGGGTGGGGAAAACCACTTTGTTGCGCTGCATCAACGGCATCCTCAAACCCTCTTTCGGTACGGTGATGGTGGAGGATAAAAATGTACTGACGCTGGCTCCCGTGGCCGTGGCCCGCCGCATCGGTTACGTGGCCCAGCGTCAGACCACCGGAAAAATCACCGCCTTTGACGCCATTTTGATGGGCCGGCGGCCGCGCATCCGGTTCCGGGTCAGTCAAAATGACCTGCGGATTGTGGATGGCGCCATCAAAAGTCTGCACCTGGAAAATCTTGCCATGCGGCACATCGACCGGATGAGCGGCGGTGAACTCCAGAAAGTGGCCATAGGCCGGGCCATGGTTCAGGAACCGAGCCTGTTGCTGCTGGATGAGCCAACCAGCAGCCTGGACCTAAAAAATCAGGTGGAAATTTTAAAGCTGATTCGCCACGTGGTCAGCGAGCACCAGGTTTGTGCCGTGATGACCCTGCACGATCTGACCACGGCCCTGCGATTTGCCGATAAATGTCTGTTTTTAAAAAACGGCGGTATTTACGCTGCGGTTCGCCCCCGGGACGTCACAGCGGATATCATCAAAGCGGTATACGACATCCCCGTGGAAATCCATCACCACAACGGATTTCCCCTTGTCATTCCTCAATAATGGGAGAAAATTCAATGAAGATCGAAAATCCAGGGGTCCCTGAATGGATGGATCGGATTCAGCGGGAAATCGCAGCAGAGGGATAAGCG
>CAZFXX010000275.1:0-4472 GCA_964522985.1 uncultured Desulfobacteraceae bacterium | reverse complement strand
AAAGAAGCGCACCTTAATTTAAGAAAAAATTGTCCTTGACTTGGGGTCCACTTTACTTTTCATTTTACGATTTGATATTTGTTTGCGATCAATTTACCGGCCGTTGTATTACAGCACAACGGCAACTGCAATGTCGCACACGTTGGTCTCCGTATCGCGGGTTTCAATGGCGTCATCCACCGCCGTTAAAAGGGTCAAAATGTCGTGCTTGCGCAACAGTTCGTGAATGTCCAATCCTTTGCCGACAGCCCTGGCAATTGTGGATCCGTCTGTAATTGCCCCTGCAACGGATGTGGGTCCGTCGGTGCCGTCGGTGCCCAGCGAGCAGACCACGATGGGATCGGACGGCTCTAAATCCAGACAGGCACCAGCAGCGAATTCCTGGTTGCGGCCGCCCTTGCCGCAATCATCGTTTTCGATCCTCACGGCGGTTTCACCGGTGGCAATCAAGGCACAGGGTGGTTTTACCGGTCTTTTTTTCTCGAAGGCTTCGCGGGAAACAGCCGTGAAAAAGCGACCGGCTTCGCGGCTTTCACCCATCAAACAGGACGTCAGCACAATCGTTTCCAACCCCAAATCCTGGGCCTTGCGAACCGCGGCGTCGGTCAGTTCGGTGGTTTTGACGACCATGAAGTTGTGAATGTTGTAGGCGGTGTGGTCGGCCCCGGGGTCGGTATTCTTCTCCGGTTTGGATAGATACCGCCGCACGGCCTCGGGCGTTTTATTCCAAAGACCGTATTTTTTCAAAATACGCACCGCATCGGCGCGTTTGGAATTGTCGGGACTGGTCCAGTCCGTATTCCATTTCATGGGATCGCCGATGGCATCCGACACCGTCAGACTGATTATAGCGGCCGGATGAATCGCATGGGCCAGACGGCCCATTTTGATCTGCGACAGGTGCCCCCTGACGGTCATGATTTCGTCGATGTCCGCACCGGAGTTGACCATCAGGCGGCTAGTGGTCATTTTGTGTTCAAACGAAATGTCGGCCACCGGTTCACAACACAGGGATGATACGCCCCCAGACATCAGGCAGATCACCAGGTCATCGGGACCGGCCTTTTCGGCAATATCAAGTACCTGCCGACCGGCTGTCACACTGCGATGATCCGGCACGGGATGCGCGGCTTCCATTACCCGGATTCGGTTCAGTTGACCGAGTTGCCCGTCCTTAACGGCGATAAACCCATCGGTGATGCGTTCACCCAGGATCTCTTCCAAAGCCGCGGCCAGCGGGAAGGTTGCCTTGCCGGCACCCATGGCGTAGATATGATGAACATGCCGCAGGTCAAATGACCGATCTTCGATTTTCAGCACATTATCGACAAGTTGTACCTTGTTTTTGACTGCTTGCCTGGCATTGACGGCCTGCAGTGCATGGGTCACAATATCGATGGCTTTTTCCCGACCCGCCGTGAATCCGTGCGCCAGCAGGCTGTCCCTATTTTTAATTAACGAATCCATTGGCTTCCCCCGAATTCCTTATCGAATTTTTTATTTGGTGAATCCGTTTTCAGAAAAATCACTTCCTGTTTTCCCCGGTTCAATCGATTTAAACCAGCCGTTTGTAGTCCCGGCCGGCATATTGCGCCAAACCGCCCAGCTCGAATTCGATTTCCATAAATCGATTGTAGTTGGTTCCACGATCGCTGCCACGAATGCCACCGGTTTTAAACAGGCCGGCATCCAGCGCCACGCTGACATCCGAAAGCACTTCGTCCTCGGTTTCGCCGGAGCGCACGGACATGACTACCGGATAACCGTTGCGCTGGGCGTATCGGGCGGCATCCATGGCTTCGGTCAATGTGCCGATCTGATTGACCTTGCACAGGGTGGCATTGGCCACCCCAATCGGAACGGCCTGTCGCAAACGCCCGATATTGGTGGCGAACAGATCGTCGCCCACTACCATCCGGTCTGAAAATGTTCGGGTCAGTTTCTGCCATCCTTTCAGGTCATCTTCATGCAATGGATCTTCGATGGAAACGATTTCGGGAAATTTCTCGATCAGGTGTCCAATCATTTCGATCATGCCGTCGGCGGTATAGGTTTCACCTTCAAACCGGTAGATTTTCTTTTCCGGATCGTAAAAACCACTGGCAGCAAAATCCAGGGCGTACACAACGTCTTTACCATAACCGGCCGTTTCGACGGCTTGGACCAGAAAGTTCATCGCTTCGGCCGAACGATTCAGCGGCGGCGCAAATCCGCCATCCTCGCTGCTGTTTACGGCCGACTTACCGATGCTTTTCAGTAATAATTCTCGGAGTGCCTGAAATATATCGCACAGCATCTCCACGGCCCGGCTGAAGCTGGTTGCACCGACCGGCATAACGCTGTATTCCTGGATATCGAGATCATTGCCGGCATGCAGGCCGCCGTTGAGCAGGCAGGCTTGCGGGACCGGCAACACGTGACTGCCGACATTCAGGTATCGGTAAAGGGGTAATCCGCAGCAAGCGGCCGCGGCTTTGGCCGCAGCAAGCGACACGCCCAGGATAGCGTTTGCACCGAGACTGGATTTGTTGGGCGTGCCGTCGATTTCGCACATGATCCGGTCGATTTCCCGCTGACGCGTAATGTCGATGCCTTTCAAAGCCGGAAGTATCTTTTCATTGATGTTCTGGATCGCTTTGCGGACCCCTTTGCCTTGGTAGCGGGAGCCGCCGTCGCGGACCTCTTGGGCCTCATAAGCACCGGTGGATGAGCCGCAAGGCACATCAGCCGTCCCTTTGTGGTCCGTGTTGGTTTGAACCGTGGCCCGGATTGTGGGCATTCCTCGATTGTCTATAATTTCAATGGAGTGGATGTCAGAAAGTTTTGCCTGGTGCATGGTTTGTCTTCTTTCGAAAGGGTGATTGTTATTGTTTTGGAAAACTTTACACCTTCCAAAACTAGTTGTCAACGGTTTACAATAATTTTTTTAAATTTCCATATTTTTATTTTAATTTATGCATAAATTATATAGAATATTGAATTTATTAAGTATTCTATAATCGTATCATCATACGATATTGAACTTGCACTTGACAAAGTCAAATTATTGGGCATAATTCTTTCAATTGTCAACAATTTATCAGGGTAGATCTTGATTGATAAACTGTGCGATTATTGTTATATTTAATTTATATCAAATTGCAGGAACGATAAAACATGGACGCAATACTAAAGGGACAAAAACGACCTACCCTGATGACTCAGGCGTTAACCCATGTCCGGGAGGCCATCATCAACGGGAAGTTGAAGCCTGGTGATCGGCTCGTAGAAAGTCAGTTGGCAGAACAGATGCAAATCAGCCGGTTTCCTATCCGGGAAGCCTTGCGCTGCCTTGAAAAAGAAGGCATGGTTGAAAACATCCCCTTCAAAGGGACCTATGTCTCCAAATTTACCGAACAAGACATGGAAGAGGTCTTTTCGTTGCGGGGTGCCATCGAAGCCCTGGCGCTTCAACTTCTGATAAACCGTATCGATGACGAAAAACTGGCGACGTTGGCGATGATCATCAAGGACATGGAAACATCCGCCCGTGCCGGGGACACTGCCAGTGTTGTAGCCCATGATCTGCAGTTTCATCGCACGGTCTGTGAAATGACCGGCCACCGAAAATTGCTTTTTTTCTGGGAAACGCTTGAACATCACATCTACATGTTCCTAAACATTGAAAAAAAAGTGTATGATCCACCCGAACGATATGTAGCGACCCATTATCCTATACTCGAAGCCTTGAAGAAAAAAGATTTGGAACTCGCCACCGCGCGCCTGCGGATCCACCTGGAAGATGCGATGACCCAAATCAGAAAGGGCTTTTTGGCTAAGGGCGCAACCAATTCCCACGCATTGAAAAAATAGACGCTTCTTGATGCGCATTTTTTATTTACAACTACTAAGGTCAGATAGCCCCCGGCAGCTGGATTATCTTGCCAGAAAGTAGCATAAAGCCAATGCTGTTAATGCTGAATCCCCTCTATTTGAAGCTGTTTTAGCTTGTTTCATAAGAGCCGTACCCAATTCTTTTAACAAGATCATCAGGTCGGACCGAACCATTATATTAATTTTTCAGAATAAACATGGCAATTAGAGCTGTTTTTTTGACGTTAAAGTGATCATTTCGCTATCAAAATTGCTGCTGTTAGGTGCCTCACTTTCTTTAAGCTCATAAAAACCTCCTGCATTGATGACCTTGCTGCCGATAGCCCTGAATCTAATTTTGTCCTTTACACCTCGACAAAAAATTTTCCGCCCACGGCAATACGTTGCGTCCATCTCTCCTTATTATATTGGAATATTTCGGAAGGTTGTGTTAAAAATTATAAAGGCCCGATCCCATGTCCACGACGACCTTGCGGCCGGTAATGAATCGTAAGGGAAACCCACCATGGCACCTCGTAAAAAAATAAGGGGCGGCACCACCGGAATCTCCGGTTTTCTGGCCCTGCAGCGCAGCACCGTCGGCGTTCTGGCCATGGTGG
>CAZFXX010000274.1:0-4472 GCA_964522985.1 uncultured Desulfobacteraceae bacterium | reverse complement strand
GTCGAACCTTGCGGGTCGCTCGGGCAGAGCCCGAGGTTTTATTAAGTGCAATAATCCAAATTGACTGATGAACACAACAAAAAATAAAAGTTCCCGCCCCTGATTAACGCGGTCTCTCTCTCAAAGAAAGGTCTGAGCGCGATGGGGATCGCCGGCAATAAAAAAATCTACTTGCCGGGCAGGTGATCGTGGTTATCACTTTCGCATGCCTTGATCTTGAATAAAATCCTCATTTCTGGATAGACCCTGCCTGTGCTGCTTTAGAAAATTTCTTCTGTGTCCTCTGTTTCCTTCTTTTTTTTTGTTTTCTGATTTTTTCAACGACTGATATTTTTTTGATATCAGTTCCTTTTATGTGAACTTCGATTTTATCAACCAAGTTTCGAAGGGCCAGAAATTTATTCAAATGCTGGGACCTGGCTTTACCGCACTTTACGCTGATCCCGGTGCCAATATGTTTTGCAAAAACAGCAGAGGATGATTTGTTAACCTTTTGCCCGCCTCTTCCCGACGCTTTAATAAATTTGAATTCAATATCCTTTTTATTAATATTCAATCCCTTTATTTTCTTTTCAAGTGCCTCAATTTTGTCTTTTCCCGGTCCCATTTAGAAAACCTGCTCTAAAAATTGAGTTAAAAAACAAAATACTTAGCGCAAAAAAATCAGTAATATGTGCAAACTTTCGCAAGGCAGTCGGGCAAAATGCATCGGCACCTTAAATGTAACCTTATTTTTATTCAGACGTTGATCATAAGCCTTTACAAGTTCTAATGCAAATATTATGCTCTGTTTTTTTGCATCCTGTGTGCTCTGCTTTGATTCCCGGATCGGACCAGAGCAGGGCAACCCGTGATTAACCCAGATAAAAAGGCTAAATCGTTGTTAATCTTGCCCTTTCTTTGACAAAAACCAAGTGATTGCTTTACTTTTTATCTGTTGTGACACCACAAAACCTGTATGATCAGAAAAAATATGTCATCTACAACTTTCACAAACCACGAACTGCAACTCGCCAACAACTTTGTCCAGCACACCGGTTGTCATATTTTTTTGACCGGCAAGGCAGGTACCGGCAAAACAACCTTTCTTCGTAACCTGCATAAAATTACGGCAAAACGAATAATCATCACTGCGCCAACCGGTGTTGCGGCCATTAATGCCGGCGGTGTCACGTTACATTCTTTTTTTCAGTTGCCTTTTGGTCCATTTGTGCCGGGAAGCGAGACATATGAGCACAACAAGCAGCGTCAGTTCAGGTTCAGCAAAGAAAAAACGCAAATTATCAGAAGCCTTGATTTGCTGGTAATTGACGAAATAAGCATGGTACGGGCCGATCTGCTCGATGCGGTAGATGCTGTGCTGCGTCGCCACCGACGTAATAATTTACCTTTTGGCGGCGTGCAACTTCTTATGATCGGCGACCTCCACCAGCTCTCACCAGTGGCAAAGCACGATGAATGGCAACTTTTACAGCAATATTACAAATCCGTTTATTTTTTTTCCAGTAATGCGCTTGATCATGCTGAACTGGTTACCATTAAGTTGCAGCACATTTATCGTCAGACAGACGCGGATTTCATCAAACTCCTTAACCAGGTGCGCGACAACCGGCTTGATGAATCCACGATGGCGGACCTTAACAGGCGCTACATTCAAAATTTTGCACCGAGCGAAAACCTTGGCTATATTACCCTGACCACCCACAACCGCAAAGCCGACACCATCAATCAGACACGGCTTTCCGCCCTGGCTCAAAAGAAATACGCTTTTAGTGCTGAAATTTCCGGAGACTTTTCTGAATATCTCTATCCTACCCCGGCTGATCTCCTGCTCAAAGAGGGGGCACAGGTGATGTTTGTTCGCAATGATGCCTCTGCTGAAAAGCTTTATTACAATGGCAAAATCGGGAAAATATGCTCAATTTCAAATAAAAATATCAGCGTTATCTGCCCGGGCCATCCAGAGAAAATAGTGGTGGACCCCGTCACCTGGGATAATATCAAATATACGGTGAACAAAGAAACCAAAGAAATCCAGGAGGAGGTAATCGGTCAATTCAAGCAATACCCCTTAAAGCTTGCCTGGGCCATCACCATCCACAAAAGTCAGGGGCTGACCTTTGATAAGGCCATTATCGACGCCGGAGCAGCCTTTGCCCATGGTCAGGTTTATGTCGCCCTGAGTCGTTGTAAAACCTTTGAAGGCATGGTACTCAGCGCTCCACTCTCGCCTACTGGCGTGCAGACCGACAGTACAATACTGCAATTTGATGAAAATGCCGGTAAAAACCCGCCGTCCACAAGCCGGCTCCAGGCTTCTAAAATCAGTTATCAGCAGCAGATGTTACTCGATTGTTTTGATTTCCAACTGTTGCGCAGCCATCTCAACTATCTGGTTCGGCTGCTGGGTAACACCAGGATCGTACGAATCTCAGGTGGTACCGATATGCGTCAACTGCAAAAGATGGCCTTAAAAGATATCTTTATTGTCAGTGAAAAGTTTAAGCGCCAGTTACTCAAAATTTTTGCCGATGGCAACCTGCCCGAATCCGATACGGTTATTTTAGAACGGATCAGCAAAGCATCCATCTGGTTTCAGAAAAAAATTGGCGTCATTTTTGGCGTATTTGTGCAAAATCTGCACATTGAAACAGACAATACGGAACTGCGTAAAAAAATTCATAATACCTTGAAAAATCTAAAAAAAGAAATTGCCGTAAAGACGGCCGGCGTGCAGTGCTGTGAAAGAAATTTTTTGCCGTCACGTTATCTGCGTGCGGTTTCAGCGGCTGAAATTGACTTTACCCCTGAAAAAGATAAAAAGCACCGGTCTCCGGACTACACGGAGTCAGACATCCACCACCCGGAGCTGTTTCAGGACCTGAAGGACTGGCGTTCCCGGAAGGCCGGAAAGAAGGATATTGCTCACTTCCAAATTTTACATCAACGGGTATTAGTCCAGATTGTGGTACACCTACCGGAGAACACGGCGGATCTAAAAAAAATACGAGGCGTCGGCAAGAAAACCCTTAAAAATTATGGCAAGGAAATTGTGGAAATGGTTTTGGCCTATCGTAAAAAACACGGCATAGATAAAAATGTACCACCGAAGCCTGAAAAATTTTTGGAAAAAACGACCCCGGCAAAACAAGCGGCATCCCGTTCCAACACCAAACAGATAAGTTTGGATATGTTCAATAATGGATTGACGATTGCCGCGATTGCTGAAAAAAGAGGCCTGGTATCATCTACCATTGAGGGGCATTTATCCTTTTTTGTTCAAAAGGGCAAACTGGATATCAACAGGCTGCTTTCACCTAAAAAACAAAAAATTATTCAAAAAGAAATAACGGGTGCACATCATAATTCCATCAGTGAAATAAAAAATGCCCTGGGAAAGGACTATTCCTATGGCGATATTAAAATAATGCTGGCCTTGAAATAGCAATGGCTTTCATTTTTTACCCGAAACATCAGATGCTGCATATCTGCCGCCAAATACTGACAACCTTTTTTTAGAACACCGCCTCCCCATTGCCCTGCAGGCTATCTTGGGACAAACCCGAAACCAAGGGCCCCGCCCGTTTTTCTGCAGGCATCCACACAATCACCGCAATTGGTACACGCTATTTTTATCCTGCCGTTTAACACCCTGGGATCCAGATCAAGGGAACAGGCTTTTTGGCATGGGAATGGTGACCTGCTGCCGACACATCTTTCTTTTTCAAAAAGGACGTTCAGCCGAAAGGGGTTGAACTGCCCGACAACAGCTATAAGAACGGATTGAGGACAAATCCAGCGGCACCACAAACGGGTGCGAAATAAAAATTCCGCCAGTAATATCGCCCCGACAAACCAAATCGCAGCGGACAGATATTTTTGCATAAAAAGATACTGAAAGATATTCGAATATTGAAACGGCAGGGACACCAGATTTAAAACCGGTGATCTGAAAAAAATCAAAAAGGCCAAAAACCCTGCGCAAAAAACAATTGCCTTAACGGCAAACCCGTTTTTTCGAATTTTAATATTGCCGGATTTCCGGGGCCATACCCGACAGGATAGTCTGTTTACAACTTCCGACAACAATCCAAAAGGACAAATCCAGGAACAAAAAACAGTGCCCAGACAAAATGCAATGGCCAGAACCATGCCGGCGCTGATAAAAAGGCCGGCCGGCAGGTATTGATTCTTAACGATTACCTGCAAAACGGCAAGGGGATCTGAAAATGTCACACTGCCAATATGAAGATTTAAAAAATTCCCCCAGATAAAGCTAAATCCAGCATAGTTCAGTATGGGAAGCCCGATAAAAAGAACGGCGACACCTGTTTGCAGGCATCTCCGCCAGATATGGATATCGATTTTTTTCATCTTTTGCTTCTATTTTCAGAGACAGGAGCCCGGTCTTAACAACCTTTGACGGTGTCTTTTCATCCAGTGCCGCCGGCACCGGTCTTACCGTCGTCACG
>CAZFXX010000273.1:0-4480 GCA_964522985.1 uncultured Desulfobacteraceae bacterium | reverse complement strand
AATTTTTTGTCATTTAAAATAATCGTTTAACAAAGAAAACACGACTCTAAAGAGCATGTGCACAAATTAAAACATGATAACTGTTCACGGTTGGCAGTTATCAATCCACAGTTGGAAAAAACAAAAAATTGAAATCCAAAAGGCTTCAATCTTTGGGCCAGACTCAAAAATCCCGGCTGGCTAAACAGTTTCCGCTCACTCGCAATTCCGCTCTTATTCCAATCAGGGATAAAAGCAAGGAAAAGTATCTGCAGCAATGAGCAAAACCAATCGCTGCATCTTTTATTGAAGAGACTGTGAGCTGTGAACCGACACCCGTGACAAGTCAAGAAGCTATGCATACACCAATAATAAAAAAAGATATCAAAGAATTGACAAAAGGTCAACTTACCGACTGGCTCGCCGATCATTCTGTCCGCTCTTTTCGGGCCAATCAAATTTTAAGATGGATTTACGCGCGTCAGGCCGATACTTTTGATGCTATGTCGGATCTAAAAAAAGAAATCCGTGAACTCATGGCCCGGCATTTCACCATTGACCGCCTGGCCATTCAATGCGTAGAGACATCCCGGGACGGTTCTAAAAAGTATCTTTTCCGACTCAAGGACGGCCACCATATCGAGACGGTATTAATCCCGGAAAAGGGGCATGCCACTTTGTGCATCTCCAGTCAGGTCGGTTGCGCCCAGGGGTGCCGGTTCTGCCTGACCGCCCGCAGCGGTTTTAGCCGTAATCTTACTGCCGACGAAATTGTTTCTCAGATACGCGATGTAAAAAATACCATGAACCACCCCGGGCACCTGACCAATATCGTTGTCATGGGCATGGGAGAACCGCTGGCCAACTATGACAATCTGATCCGGGCCTTGAACATTATCCTCGACGGAGAGTTCGGGTTGAAGTTTGCAAAACGCCGGGTCACCGTCTCCACTGCCGGCCTTGTGCCCCGGCTGGCCGATCTTGGACGCGATATTACCGTTAACCTTGCGATATCATTGAATGCAACCGATAACCAGACACGCGACGACCTCATGCCGATCAATCGAAAGTATCCCCTGGAGGCCCTGCTTGAAGCCTGTCGAAAATACAAATTGCAGCCGCACCGCCGTATTACCTTTGAATATATACTGATAAAAGACATCAACGATTCTATAGCCGACGCCCGGCGCCTAGCTGTACTACTGCGTCCCATCAGAGCAAAGATTAATCTGATACCGTTTAATGAGCACCGGGGCAGTGATTTCAAGTGCCCGGCGGAATCGGTCATCAGGGACTTCCAGCAAATCCTGATCGACAGAAACTATACCGTCATGATTCGCCGCAGCAAAGGGCAGGATATATCCGCAGCCTGCGGGCAACTGGCGGCTAAAAGCGGCATGCAGGCCGTCAAATCATCAAATGCCTGATATCCGAAGGGGCCAGACCGAGAACACTGATGCTGCTTTGGCCCCGGGGTGTCTCAACGTTGACCTTGACCGGAGTCAAACCGGGCGCGCTGCTGTATCCCGCGCAAATTGCACCGGCCAGGGTGAGCATACTGCGGTCTCCGCCGCGGGGCATCAGTACCGTGGGGCCGGGGAATTCTTCGACCTTGATAATCGCATCTTCTCCGGGATCATGACAGGTCAGAATATTTTCGTTATCCTGCTTTGTCCGGCCGACAATAATTTTGGTGGATTCGTTCAGTCGAAAATGCCGTCCGTACTTGAGCAGTTCAAGCTCGGTTTCCTTGCAGAATTTCTGGTGGGCGAAAAGATCTTTCAGCCGGGTTGAATATCCTTTGTCTGTCAGCAGGCATCCGCCCCCCGGTGCAGGATAGCTTATCAGACCAAAATCCTTAGCCAGTTGAATCTGCCGCTTACGTGATCTGCCCGTTATATCCAGCAGTTGCCCGCGGTCTATCAAACCCTGTTTTTCAGGCAGCGTCGCATCGAGTCTCCCGGCACTCAAAGGACGCACAATATAACCGTCAAACATGGAATTTTTTTCCACATAGCGCAGGGAGGGCCGGGTCTGGGACATGGGACGCTGTCCCAGCACTTCGCCGCTGAATAAAAAATCAAAGCCTCCATCCTGCATCATTTCCCCGGCCAGCCTGAACATCAGGGCATGACAGTCCAGGCACGGATTCATATGCTGCCCGTAACCACAGCGCGGATTTCTCAGCATGGGCAGATAGGTATCGGTTATGGATTGGACCGTCAGCGGGATTCCGGTCATCTCCGCTGCCCTGTGGGACTTGTCAGCGGAAAAAAACGGCGTTTCAAAGGTAACCCATTTCACTTCTATTCCCTGCTGTTTCAGCACCAGCGCGGCCAGGATACTGTCCAAGCCGCCGGAACTGAGACCGAGTCCACGAACTTTTTCTGGATTAGAGGTTGTCATTTTTGATAATCAAGTGATCGTTTTTGAAATAAAAACAGTCTGTCGGAAACACCATTCAACCAGCGGAAGATGGTCTGACACTGCCCGGCCCTGTTATCTGCGGTAAAGTAATATTCCCTCGAACCGAGGAAAAATTTTATATCCCTCACCCGCTTGAAGGGGAGCAGGCCGGGGGCGTAAACCCGCCTGAACCACTTGGGATGCCATGAGCCCTGAAATTTCCCGCGGACATCAGTTTTTCCACATTAACCGATCGGCACCCGGGACATTCCGGCGCGTGTTTATCCGAGGGGAAAAATAACTGCTCAAATTCCTGGCCGCAATCTTTGCAAACAAATTCAAATATCGGCATTGTTATCTCCCTTGCATGAATACAAAAGCCACCTTTTGAGGCAATTTTCAATATAAATTATTATCACTTATCATTTATATAAAACAATTTAAATACAAGATGGCATTAGTCAAGCTTCATCGAATGATTCTTTTTTTGTGGTGATCAGATCACGCCGGCTGCGCAGATGCTTTGAAAGCTTCATGGTTGTACTGATTCTGATGAATGGAAGCAATCCCTTTGATTAATTCGCCGAATTTTTCAAGATCAGTTTGATCTCATGCCCCTCCGGGAAAAGCTCCGGTATTGCAGAATCGTTTATCGTAACCAGCCGGCCGAATTTTTTGGTAATGGCCTTTAACTCAAAAATCGCTCTGTCATCTGTAGTGAATATTGCCAAAATCCTTTCAAAATATTTCGATTTTGGTATATTGGGCCATTGCTTTCTCCGCCACGGCACTCCCGTATCAGGCCTTCCCTGAAAAACCGGCTGTGACTGCCTGCTCAACAAGTATCAAAAAGATATTCATGTGAGCAGTAACGAGTTCTCCCATTCCGGCACCAGCTCAACACGATCATCAATAAAAAATTTATGCTTCCTGAGAAGAGATTTCCTCGATTTTTTCATGTATGAGGATACCTCGCCTGGCAAGTTCCTTGAATACCGCTGATGGTTCCAAGGCCAGCTCAGGGGCGACCACACCGGACCCGTGAATCTGGCCACTGGCGATCATCTGGGCGCCGATACTCATGGGGATGCCGACACAGCGTGTATAGGCGCGCAACTTTTCCCATCCTGTAACCGAGCCGTCCGAGGCCGGGTGGGTGTGGGTGAGAATATGCCGGTATTTTTTTCCCTTTCGGATGCCGGTAACCTCCACGTGCAGTGCATATCCGTAAAGAGCCGTATTCTGCCCCTCTTTGGACTGCAGAAGATAACCCGCGATGGCATCCATTATCCCAATCTGTATACCGTCTATTTCGATTTTGTCATTGCGCATGAAACCCCAGTCATAAAGGGAGCGAATCAACGCCATGTTGTCAGGCGGCCAGGTACCGCGCACTTCGATCAATTGAATCTGCTTGTCGGCCAGTGACTTTGGAAGGGTCATAGTTTCGGCATGGGGAATGATGTACTGGGTATGGGTTCCGAAAGGCGGGGGCAGTTCGATTTCCATGGGGCGGGCAAAGGGTGGTACCTGGATAAATTTTCCGTTTTCATAAACCACGCGGGAGGGCAGATCGGGATCGTACTCCACGCGTGTGGTCTCGGCAATTGCCGGTGAAAAAGCCACCGGCCGGAATGCACCGTGGCTGATACGGATTGTGTCCACCGTCTCCAGCTGATCGGCAGCCTGCCGGGTCATCAGGTTCGTAGTGCCGGGGGTCATCCCTACGCCTGGAATACAGATTTTTCCGTTGTCTGAAAATTGGCGATCAAAATCCCATTCCGCCCCGCAGCCGTTGAGGTTGATGCCATGTACGCCGGCTGCGGCAATACAGGCGGTGGAGCGGTCATTGAGAGAGATGGTGGTGCCGTCCATAGCCAGATCATAGCCTTTAATGCTGGCCACCGCTGATTGAAAGTCATTGACATCGATTTTTACAAAATCCACCCGGGGGTCATCAAGCCACTTCACCACCCCCATCCCCGCATCTTCGTTATAGTCGGCGATGGTGATTTTCTCGAAATCCGAATATTCCACAAGATCATAGGCCGATTCCCGGCTTATTTTGCCGGCCGCTCCCAAACATAGAATTTTC
>CAZFXX010000272.1:0-4488 GCA_964522985.1 uncultured Desulfobacteraceae bacterium | reverse complement strand
CCTTATGCGCGATGTTGAATTTTTTCAGTCCTGCCAGGACTGAGAAGGTGACGTGCCCTCATTCGGTGTTGAGATATACCCGGCATCCCAGATCTTCAGCCTGTTTAACGCTTGTTCGCGTAATATGTTCCCAGGACGCGTTGTCGGCCAGAAACATGCAGTAGTTCTCTCCACCCCATCCCTTGCTGCCGTATGTCCAGGTGGCACCGGCCAGATGAAGGATCTTCCATAAAGGCACCATTTCATCGGGTTCGGTCACCGGCTCCCGGGAGTTTTGATTTAAGAAAAATTCGGTGCCCTGCTTGTCGATGGGTGCTTCCATTTCGGCAAATTCAGGCTGTGTTTCCCGGTATTCTTCCAGTACATCTTCCACTACGAATTGAAAATCTTCCGGCGAGGCGCCCATGGCGCTGGTGCTGTCATTTCGAAGGGCCATGTCGCATGAGCCTAGGATGCCTTTGGGGCGCATTCCCCTGGGCCTCGCCGCCCGGGTGTTGTAAATTAGTTGCGGAATATCGATTTTCATTGGACATACGTAGATACAGCGCTGGCACATGGTACACATCCACGGCCAGTTTGATTTTAAAATCTCTTCATCCATGCCCAACGCGGCCATTCGCAGAAATTTCCTGGGGTCCATATTTTCCAGCCCGGTGGCCGGACATCCTGAAGAACAGGCGCCGCAGGTAAGGCAAAGATTCAAATTGCCGCCCTCGGGAAGCATCTCGGCCACTTTATCTTTAAAGGTGCTGGTCCTGGCGGGATTCAACTCGATTATTGTCGATGACATCATATCCTCCTTTGCAGATGTCTGGGAAACGGCTCTTCCATACAGGCAATATCCACCGTATCACCGGGAAGCTCAGGGCTACTCACCTGGCCCGGCGTTTATCCGTTTATGGCCGGGCAATGCCCGATGAAAAGTGATACGGCAATATTCCGCTTACATGCTCAGCAGACGCTTGACACTTTCGGTAATTTCATCCGCCGATGCCGGTTTGGGCAGATAATCGTCGGCCTCCATGTTCATTCCGTCCCAGTGGGAATATCGGGTGGATGAGACATGGTCGGCAACGGCCGTCAGCATGACGATGGGAATATCCGTATATTTTTCATCTTTTTTTAGCTCGGCACAAACCTCATAACCATCTTTTTCCGGCATCATCACATCCAGCACAATGGCATCGGGGGGATTGGCGGTTACTTTTTCCAAGGCCTCAACACCGTTGTAGGCGATTTCGATTTCAAAACCCTCTTTTTCAAGGTTTCCCTTTACGATGGCTGCGAAATCAGGCTCATCATCAACGACCAGTACTCTTTTTTTCTCACTCATCGTATCCTCCTTTAGTTGCATTATAAATATTTATTCAAGTCACTCTACATCCGGGCGGGGGTAGAGGCCGGCGGCTTCGACGATCTCCGATACCTTCTCTTCCCATTCAATGGCCATGATATGAAAGCCCTTGACCCCCTCAACCGCTTTAAGACGCTGGATGGCTTCAATACAGATTTTGATGCCTTCTTCAGGTTGTTTCTCCTTGGGGGTGTCGCCCATTCGTTTTACGACGTCATCGGGCACATCCATACCCGGTACCCGGTTTTTCATGTAGCGGGCCATGCCCACAGACTTCATGGGCGTCATGCCGGCCATAATATAGACTTTTTCCGTCAAGCCGCGTTCACGTGCCAGATGCATCCATTCCTCAAATTTATCAAGGTTGTAAATGCACTGGGTCTGGATAAATTCGGCCCCGGCGGCGATTTTTTTGGCCAGTCGCGGTACCCTTATTTCAAAGGGATCGGCAAAAGGGTTGGCCGCAGCGCCGGCAAAAATTCGCGGCGGCCGGTTGATATCCGCACCGCCTAAAAATTTACCGTCATCCCGCATCCGCCGCAGCGTCTGGAGCAGCTGCATGGAATCCAGATCGTGCACGTTCTGACCTTCGGCACAGTCGCCAAAGGACTGGTGATCACCGGACAGGCACAGCATATTGTGGATGTCAAAGGATGCCGCGCCCAGAATATCACTTTGCAGGGCAATTCGGTTGCGGTCCCGTGTCACCATTTGAAGTACGGGTTCAAGTCCCATCAGTTTAAGTCGTATACAGGCCGCCAGACTGCACATTCTTGTCACTGAGGTCTGATTGTCGGTCACGTTGATGGCATCCACATGGTCTTTGATCAAATTCGCCTTGGCAATTATCGCCTCCGGGTCACTGCCGCGAGGAGGGCCGACTTCGGAAGTAACGGCGATATGCCCTGCAACCATTATTTTTTCCAGTTTGCTCGGTGTCTTCACATTCATATCTGCACATCCTCCCTCACCACTTTTCGAGGCCCGCCGGCCCTGTCCGTGGACCAGTCCTTTATTGCAAATATCTTTTCATAATCATCAAGCCTTCCCAACGACTTGAGGCGGTCAATGATAAGCTGCCATGCACAGTCAATCTCTTTGCTGATTTCGCATTTACCGTTGGTTGAACCTCCGCAGGGGCCATTTAACAAACGCTTGGCACAACGGGATACCGGACAGATACCTCCCGTATATGCCAGTATGCATTGCCCGCAGGCCTGACAGCGCTCGGCCCATATGCCCCGCTGTTCCGTTGCTCCCAGAAAACAGGTGTTCACCCCGGGATAAACCGGTGTACTGTGATATTTCTCGGCCATGAATTGAACCCCCACGCCGCAGGCCAGGCTCACCACTGCATCATATTGGTCGATGGCATCCCTGATCTCCTCCAGGTATTCGTGATCGCACTGCCGTTCAAGGGTTATCTCGTCGATCTTGGCTTCGTGGCCCTGGCTCAAAAAATACATTCGCAGGGCCGAGGCCAGAATCCCCACCTCCTTTTTGCCCCCGGCTTCACAGACCGTGACACACTCGTTGCAGCCGAGAATCAGGAGTCTGCGAAAATCCTTGACGATATCGATGATCTCTTCAATGGGTTTTTTGTCAGCGACAATCATAATTTACGACCTCTCTTTTGTGCCTCATTTTAGATACTGGAAAAATTGAAATTGAAAAAAACTCAAAGCATGCAAATGCGTGATTTAATTTTGTAGTCGTTCACAGGCTCGGGCCGCCCGGTCAGGCTGTTTTTTTTGCATGGCCAGTTTTATGGGATTGGGCCCCATCTCCACAATCCTTGCGGTCATCTCCACAGCATAACGGGCAAAGGTAGGCCCTTCACCGGATGACAGGTTGAACATTTCAACCCGCTGTCCACCGATCCCGATGGTATCGAGAATTTTCCGGGCCTGCTCAACATGCTTGCGTGCCCGAAAGTTGCCGGTATTGTAGTGACAGTCTCCCTCCATACACCCCACCACATAGACGCCATCGGCACCTTTTTCAAAAGAATGCAGGATATGGATGATATCCACCTTGCCCGTACAGGGCACCCGGATAATTTTAACACTGGCCGGGTATTGTAATCGCATGGAACCTGCCAGGTCCGCAGCGGTATACCCTCAGAAATCACAGCAGAATGCAATGATCACCGGCTCGAACGGACTACTCATAAAACCCCCTCCAGTAAGGCATCCACCTTACTTAAGATTTGATTGTCTTCATACCAGTTCAGTTCAATGGCCTTGGCCGGACACTCTGCGACACAGGCACCGCATCCGTGGCACAGGGCCTCGTCAATTTCACTGACACCATCTGCATTGATGCGGGGCACATCATAGGCACATGAGCGCACACACACCAGGCAGGCCGCGCAACGGTCGGTATCCACCCGGGCCGTTACCGCCGACAGGGTCAGATACGGGCTCGACAAAAAGGTGGTGGCTCTTGATGCCGCTGCCTGGGCCTGGGCAATGGTTTCGGAAATGAGTTTGGGGCCGTGGGCCGTGCCGCATACAAACACCCCTTCGGTGGCCATGTCCACCGGCCGGAGTTTGACGTGGGCTTCCATGAAATAGCCTTCTGGATTGCGGGCCAGCTTTAATATAGACGCCAGCTCTTCGGTATCTTCCGCTTGCATTCCGGCGCTCAAGGCCAGAAGGTCAGCCTGTACGCGCAGTTTTCGCCCCAGGATATGATCGGAAAAAGTGACCTGCATTCCCGCTTTAGCCGATTCGACCTGAGGCGGATCTTCGGCATCGTAACGAAAAAACAGCACTCCCTGGCGCCGGGCCTCGGTATAGTATTCTTCCAGCAGCCCGTAGGTCCGGATATCACGGTACAGGATATATATTTGCGCATCAGGATTTTTTTTCTTGATCGCAAGGGCGTTTTTGACCGCACTCTGGCAGCAAATGCGGGAACAGTTGGGGTTTTCTTTGTTTCTGGATCCCACGCATTGGATCATCACCACCTGTTCCAATCCGTCGGCGCCCTGCTGTGCCAGTTTTTCAGACAGTTCAACCTGGGTCACCACCCGTGCGTCCTGGCCGTAGCAAAACTCTTTGGGCTGGTATTCGCCGGCGCCCGTGGCCAGAATAATGGCACCATGTTCGATTTTGCGTTCATACATGCCC
>CAZFXX010000271.1:0-4498 GCA_964522985.1 uncultured Desulfobacteraceae bacterium | reverse complement strand
TCATATATATCCGACAAAAAAAAGATTGTAAAGAAATAAATTTCAAAAATGCAGCGGTTTCAAGTAAAATTCTGTTTGTTCAGGCGCCCGAATGTTCCAAACCCTCAATTGCCGGTCCCTATTTTTTTGCCCCATGCATTATGCCAATATTATCTTGACACATTCGTTTCTTTTGGCATATTCATACCTTCAGGCTGAGTTTAAATCATTGAAATAAATAAAAGGAGGATATGGCTATGCGTTTGATTTTGCTGGGCGGCCCCGGAGCGGGCAAGGGGACTCAGGCCAATTACATCAGGGGAAAATTTCAGATTCCTCAAATTTCAACCGGTGATATGCTACGGGCAGCCGTTAAGGAGGGCACCGAACTGGGGATGCAGGCAAAAAACATCATGGATACCGGCGGCCTCGTATCGGATGAGATTATTATCGGGCTTGTGAAGGAGCGGATCAAAGCGTCTGACTGTGAAAACGGTTTTCTGTTTGACGGTTTTCCGCGAACCATTCCCCAGGCGGATGCCATGAAAAAAGCCGGTGTGTCGATAGACGCCGTTGTCGATATCGATGTTCCTGATGAAGAGATCATTAAGCGCATGAGTGGTCGGCGGGTTCATCCGGCCAGTGGACGGACATATCATGTTATCTTTAATCCGCCAAAGGAAGAAGGCAAGGATGATGCAACCGGAGAACCGTTGATTCAGCGGGATGATGACAGGGAAGAAACGGTTCGCAAAAGACTGGATGTCTATCATGGGCAGACCGAGCCTTTGATCAATTATTATAAAAAATGGAAAGCAGGTGGTGATGCCGCAGCACCTTTATACATATATATTGAAGGTGTCGGAAAAGTGGTCAAGATAAAGGACAGCATATTTTCGGCAATTGAAAAATTGTAAAATTGAAAAATTATGCCAGAAAAGAGATGGCGGTATTTAAAAATGCAGGGGGGAAATTAAACTTCTGCGATTGCAGTCTGTAATTTTTTATTCCGGGTATACTTAAAAATAAATTAAAGGTCTTGACAGATAAAAAAACATTATATAAATCTTTTTAAGATATTTTATAAATAAAGGCAAAAATCCCACCTGGGAGAGATACTCTTATTCTTCAGATTTTAATCATAAAGTAATCATTTCTGCTATATAGACCAAAGTGGAGCCGAATCATAAACCATCCGATAGTATAACGTTGTGATAAGGAAATTGATACCGATCGGTAGAATGAGTACTGTTTTCAGGCAGATACCGGGTGTGTTTTCTGGAAAACAAGGGATATAATCGTATCGCCTATTAACTTTTTGGATTTTGATTGAGATGCATGTGCAATATGGATGTGCTGCCGGGATACAGGTTTAATAAAGTATAGCCTGCTGAAATAACTACTATTTAAATAAAAACTACAGGATCAAAACCTGATTAAAATAATAATTGTCACAAAAATTAAATGTGCCCATTCTTGAAGTTATCTATTTTTCAATGGACATAACGGGAAAAAATTAATGAATATAGTCGAATTAAAGAACAAAAAAATCAGTGAACTGACCAAGCTTGCCGGCAAACTTAATATTGAAGGTGCTGCGGGGATGCGCAAACAGGAATTAATTTTTGCGCTTTTACAGGCTCAGATTGAAAAGGACGGTTTGATATTTGGCGAGGGAACCCTTGAAATTCTGCCGGACGGGTTTGGTTTTCTCAGGGCACCCAATTATAATTATCTGCCCGGCCCTGATGATATCTATGTGTCGCCTTCGCAGATCCGGCGGTTTAATCTGAGAACCGGTGATACCGTATCCGGTCAGATTCGGCAGCCCAAAGAATCCGAACGCTATTTTGCTCTCTTAAAGGTGGAGGCGGTTAATTTCGAAGATCCCGAAGTGGCGAGGGAAAAGATACTTTTTGACAACCTGACGCCACTTTATCCGGATAAAAAAATCAATCTTGAACTTGACAGAAATAATTATTCTACCCGTATCATGGATCTTATGACGCCTATTGGGTTTGGTCAGAGGGGGCTGATCGTGTCTCCGCCCCGGTCCGGGAAAACCATGCTGCTGCAGTTTATCGCAAACAGTGTTGTGGCCAACCATAAGGATATTGTTCTGTTTGTACTGCTGATTGATGAAAGGCCCGAAGAAGTGACGGATATGGAGCGATCGGTTAAGGGAGAGGTCATCAGTTCCACTTTCGATGAACCGGCCGAACGGCATGTGCAGGTGGCTGAAATGGTTATTGAAAAAGCCAAACGTCTGGTTGAACATAAAAAAAATGTGGTTGTTCTGCTGGACAGCATCACCCGTCTGGCACGGGCTTATAATTCCGTTGTACCGCCCAGCGGCAAGATCTTGTCCGGTGGTGTAGATTCCAATGCCCTGCAGCGCCCCAAAAGATTTTTCGGTGCGGCCAGAAATATTGAAGACGGCGGAAGCCTGACAATTATAGCTACGGCACTTGTTGATACGGGCAGCCGGATGGACGAAGTTATTTTTGAAGAGTTCAAGGGCACTGGAAACATGGAGATTCAACTGGATCGCAGGCTTGCGGACAAACGCCTGTTCCCGGCAATTGACATTAATAAATCCGGAACCCGTAAAGAGGAATTGCTGATGGATGCGGATACTTTGAATCGTGTATGGATTTTAAGAAAACTGCTGTCCTCATTAAATCCGGCGGATAGTCTTGAATTTTTACTTGAAAAAATGAATGGATCGAAAGATAATAAACATTTTCTTGAAGCCATGAATTCATAGGCTGCATATTATTTGCAATTGGTCATCTATTTTGTAATTTTTAATGTCTAAAAAATATGAGATATTTGTATAATTTGTTTCCGGCTTGTCCGGATAGGGACACAATAAGATATATTAGGAGGTTCATAAAAAGCGATGAAAAATGATATACATCCTGACTATTTTCAGACGACAGTCAAGTGCGCCTGCGGCAATGTTGTCGAGGTGGGATCTACCAAGAAAGACATTCGTGTTGAAATTTGTTCAAAGTGCCATCCGTTTTTTACCGGCAAACAGAAACTGGTGGATACTGCCGGACGGATTGAGCGTTTTCGCAGAAAATATGCAAAATTTCAGAAATAACAGGGCGATGGTTTCTGCCCGGGCCAAAGCCGTTTTTTAGCGCCCGGATGAATGATTTAAGTTCCAGGGCAGTTAAGTTGTGCCGGCAATTATAGTGGTTTTTTCAAAAATGGGGCCAAGGCCCCATTTTTTATGCCGGACCATGGCTGATGGAACAGGCCGCTAAAAGATAAATTGTCGTGTCTCGATGACCTTTGGTTTTTGTTTTGCATCAATCCTTAAAGACCCCAATGTATGCATAGGGTTACGCGTTTGAATGCGACATCAAAATCCGGCCTGATTCCTGGGTATTTATCTTTACCGGGTCCCTGAACCGTAAGTCGTCAGGTACCTTTGGCCGACTGCCGGCTAAAGCAGGCCCGGCAGGCTCAATAAACCCGTGAATTGTTATCTGCCTGTCTGTGGCAAGAGGTTTTATGTTTGATAAACTCATAGGGGTTGAAAAGCATTTTTTTGAGATTGAAAAACTTTTAAGCGATCCGAAAATTGTTAATGATCGGGAGGCTTATCAGAAATATATCAGGGAACATGCTGAACTCAGCAAAATCATTGCGGTTTTTCGAAGTTACAAACAGGTGCTTGATGATCTGGATGACAGTCTGGAGTTGTTAAAAGATACGGATTCGGAAATAAAGAATCTTGCTAAAGATGAGGTCGACAGCTTGAACCTTCAAAAAGAGAACTTCGAAGAGGATCTCCGTAAACTGTTGATGCCGAAGGACCCCAATGACCGGAAAAACGTGCTGATCGAAATCCGGGCCGGTATAGGTGGTGACGAGGCCGGTTTGTTTGCCGCTGATCTTTACAGAATGTACAGCCGATATGCCGAAGGGCGGAACTGGGTGGTAGAAGAGATGAGCCATAATGCCACCGGCGTCGGCGGCTTGAAGGAGATTGTTGTCATGGTGCATGGCCGGGGTGCTTACAGCCGTTTTAAGTATGAAAGCGGTACGCATCGGGTGCAACGGGTTCCCGCAACGGAAACCCAGGGACGGATACATACTTCGGCTGTTACGGTAGCGGTCCTGCCCGAAGCCGAAGAAGTGGAACTGCAAATCGATCCCAATGAGGTGAAGGTTGATGTTTATCGATCCACGGGACCCGGCGGCCAATCGGTGAATACGACTGATTCCGCCGTGCGCCTGACGCATCTGCCCACCGGTCTGGTGGTCACCTGTCAGGATGAGAAATCACAGATAAAGAATAAGGCCAAGGCAATGAGAGTCCTGCGGGCGCGTCTGCTGGATCAGATGGAACATGAGCAGAACGCCCAACGATCAAAAGAGCGTAAAAGCCAGATCGGCAGTGGTGAGCGGAGCGAACGGATTCGAACATATAATTTTCCTCAGGGCCGAGTTACCGATCATCGCATAGGACTGACCCTTTATAAGCTGGAAAGCATTTTGCAGG